>CAWIYT010000274.1:0-26887 GCA_963840085.1 uncultured Nitrososphaerales archaeon | reverse complement strand
TATTACTTGAATAGTCATGAGAATCTGGCTCATATTTAGAGGAAATGAAGGGAGAAGCTGCATTTTTCCAGAAAATCTAACACCAAAATTATCTCTTTTTTGGTAAATTGAAATGGAACCTACGAGATCATCAGTGATTACTATAATAATATTGTCATAATTGAGCTCATACTGGTAGAATTTTTGCTATTCGAATATCAGCAAAAGAAAAAATTATTTGCAAAAAAGTAGTCGAGGATCTCCTTTAGTATCATAAATATTACTATGATAATTGTCAAAATCATGTACTTTTAATTCATGGATTATTAATGAAAATTCCAAATCTCATGAAAGGAATGTGATTTATGCCTTAGACATCAATAATGAAGGCAAAATGAAATGGAATGTACAGGTAACTGGTGATATTTTTTCATCTCCTTGTATATGTGATAAAAAGATAATAGTGATTGGCTCCCTTGATTCCAAAATTTACGCAATCGACATGAGAGGAAATATAATATGGACATTTAATACAGGTGATTCTATTTGGTCTTCCCCGGCAACCAATAATCATGAAATATTTATTGGTTTTAGTATGATTGTGACCATAGTATTGATTAAACGGTGGCTTAAACTGGAAGCGCATGTTAGAAGGCAAAATTAGTGACCCCCGAGTTTGATGAAATCGACTAATTCGTTATTTATAGGAACACATAAAGGTATAATGTATTGTTTAGATCAATCAGATGGTTCTATCAAATGGAAGTATGAAACCTGTAAACCTATTCTTTCTTCAGTTGCTATATCAAAAGATCATATTTTCTTTGGATGTTCTGATAAAAATATCTATTCATTAAACTCTACTGATGGTTCTATCAAATGGAAATATGAAACTGGAGACAAAATTTGGTGCTCACCAGTGATAACACAAAATGACGATTATGAAGAGGGAATACTGTTTATCGGTTCTCTAGATTCTCATATATACGGATTAGATGTTGAGACTGGTAAAGTAAACTGGAAATTTCCTACAATGGATGCGATAGAATCATCTCCCTGTATTGCCAAAAATATGTTGTTTATCGGCTCGAACGATGGTCTATTGTATTGTTTTAGAGGTTACAATTTCATTTACTGACATAGGTAACACTTTCTAGTCTGCTAATAGGAA
Source organism: uncultured Nitrososphaerales archaeon (assembly GCA_963840085.1). GTDB lineage: Archaea > Thermoproteota > Nitrososphaeria > Nitrososphaerales > Nitrososphaeraceae > TH1177. The sequence continues at coordinate 25,737 of CAWIYT010000274.1, read as the reverse complement.
GTGTATAATAAAAATAGAATTACAAACAAAATTTAATCTGATTCATGAGAAAGAATGGACTGGAGATACTGTAACTGACATATGTATTAGATATAATATATCTACAAAGACATATCACAAGTGGAAGAACAGGTACATATAAGTATGGAATAGATGGTCTACAGGATAGAAGTAGAAAACCACACAATATACAACCAGGAAAAGTAACAAAAGAGATAGAACAGGAAATACTGGATTTACGTATAACTAAAAGATTTGGATGTAATCGTATTAGATTCAGGTTAAAGAGACTAAAGGAGATATCAACTTGATACCAAAATCATATACAAGATACTGAAAAGACATGGTTTGAACATCCTGGAATGCAAAATCAGAAATAGAAGAAAATGGAAAAGGTTTGAGATGAAAAAACCAAACCAGATGGTACAGATGGATATTTTAGGACCATTTTACCTTGAGAATTCAGATAAAAAGAACTATTTTATCAGTTGTGAGGATGATTGTTCAAGGAAAGCAGCAAGTGACTGGTCTGAAAGAAAAAGAAGTGTAAGATGTACTGGATGGTACTTGGAGACTACCTCGTAGAGAATGGAAAACCTAACAAGGTAATGCATGACAATGGTAAACAATTTACATCCAAAATATTGAAAGGTTTCTTGAAAAAGAACAAGATAAAGGATAAACCAATTCCAAAAGGCTATCTACAACTACAAGGAAAAATTGAGGCATACAACAAGATAGTAAAGAATGAGTTTCTTGCAGTAGAAAATATTCCCAATGTAAATGATGGAAAGAAAATGTATTACATGTTTGTAAAAGCATACAATGATGAAAGAGAACACATGGTGGTATCAATGGTTACACACCATCTGAAATGTTTCTTATGAAAGGAACAAGATTAAATAATTCCAGTAGTAACAACATAGTCAAGCAGATAAAAGAAAGTGTTACCCATGTTGGTAAGTGAATCTGTTATATTATTTTTTTTAATGGTTGGATCTTCTAACCAAACATTTGAATTATTATATGATTTTAAAATATCATTATTTAATAAATAAAAGAAAGAAGGAATTGTCTCTAGAATTTTGGTATCATTTTCAATTTTGCTTACTTCTAGCAATTGAACCAAGTCAACAATATGTGAAAGACCCTCACTAATTTGAGCTCCTTTCACTAACATTGGTAATGTAGTATTAACTATAATTTTTAAATTAGATATTTGACTTTGAATTTGGTTGAATACTCTAGGCTCTAGTGACAATAATTCCTTCTCAAGATTCAGAATCAATTAATTTATTTGCTTTTTGAATATGTCCGATTGTGTAATTGATATTGATAGGAATATTCTTCATAGCTAATTTGATTTCATTTTCAATTTCATACATTTTTAGGAGGCTATTTTCTGATAGCCCTTCAGTAGAATTTGAAGAAATTTCAAATGATGTCTCATAGTTAACTAAATTTGAAACATTAGATAACGTTACAACCAAGATTAAATAAATTCTCCAAGAAAAATTTGTGAACCATTTGTATTTAATTAAATACATAATGATAAGCTATAAAATATTATTTAATTCGCTCTTATTTCTGAATGTTTCAGCTAGTTGTAACAAAGAATTTCCATGAATCTTTGTTCTCTTGTCTTGGTTCTATTGTTATGAATAAACTGGAATGTTTTGGAGTATACCTGTAAATTGTACTTGTTTACACCCATGAACTTTCTTATCCATAACTGGTACAGGTTGCTTCTGCATTCACAATTATTCACATGAACAATATCATTTGCGTATTCTTTCTGTGAATGGATTACACTTTTGTGTATGAAGCCATGTTCTTCCAGCTGGTCATATGCTCTATATTCATCTGTAAATACAGTTGAACCATACTCTACTCTGGTACATATAATATCAAGAAGTGACTGTCGTACAGGAACATCAAAATATGTCATTCCGTTCCTTCTTTGATGAATACATGTTATCATTGGATGATCCTTGTAAAATGTTCCTCTGCCTCTCCAGGGTTTTAGCCCTCTTTTCCTGGGTTTTCTTCCTGATTTTACTATCTCATCATGATATGATCTACCTTTCAGTCCTGCCTTGATATAGAATTCATCACCTTCAACATTACCACCGAGTTTAGCAGATGATGATGAGGAAGATGATAACTTTTCCATAACTGTTCTGATAAATCGATAGCATCTTGGAATTGGTATAACTACCTCAAGCGATACCTGTCTTATTGAACATCCGGGCCAGAGTACAAAGTATAGATACATTGCCAAAAACCATATCTTCAATGGTGTATGTGAATAATGAAATACAGTACCTGTTTTGTCATTGAACGATCTTTTACAATGCTTGCAAAAGTACTTTTGGTAGGATCGATACTGACCATCCTTCTTTACGTTATTTGACTTACAATGTGGACATAATACGTAGTCTTTCCATCTGGCCTTTCTCAGTAAACTGGTACACCAACTTTCATCAGGAAGAGATGTGGTTAAAGTAAACACATCCTAATTATGTTTTATGCAGCTTTAAGCTTGGCTGAAACATTTGTCAATAAGAGCGATTTAATTTAATAATTTCTTACAATATTAAGCTTTATCCTAAAACTATAAAATTTATTATTGGTAATAACATAATTAATTTTACTGATCAAGATAGTATTTGTTAAGTATTGCAAATTGGAAAATTATTCTTAAACAATTTCTACAACATTTTTCGTATTTTGGTTTGACTATGTATATATAATTATATATTAAATATATTTTATGTTTTATCGTTTTCTAACGATTTTTATATTTATTACCTTATCACTTGGAATATTCATTAACTTTTCTTTTGAAAATGTATTTGCATCACATCTTTCTGGAAGTCAAACTAAAGATACTCCTGTTTAATGATTTTATTCAATGTTTAGGAAATCTTTTAGCTTATCCTACTATATGTGTAGGAACTAAACATGATGATAAGATGAATGGGGTTTTTGCATCTGAAACTATATGGTAAAGATGGTGATGATGAGATTCAAGCCCAAGCAGGAAACGATATAGTTTATGCAGGAGACGGTGATGATACTTTGCAAGGAGCAGAAGGTTCAGATATTATTTTTGGTGAGGATGGTGATGATTTTATTTATGGTGATTCTGGTAGTAATTTCATAACTGGAGGTGGAGGTAATTCATTGTATGGTGGCGATGGCAATGATCATTTATTTGGAGGACCAGATAACGACGGTACTTACAGGAGGACCTGGTAATGATTTCTTTGACTGTAATGAAGGACAGGACAGAGTTTTAGATTTTGATTCTACCAAAGATACTGCAAATTCCAATTGCGAATTTATTTAACGTATACTAACTAAATTGTATATCAATAAGTTTTCATCTAACTAAATTGTATATCAATAAGTTTTCATAATAATATAACCAGCTAACTTAATTTCATTACTTCTTTAAACAAAGTTTTTAATCTAATTTTGTATTAGCATTGAAAAAAAGATTTTTTCATTTAGGATTTATAAATACATTCTTCAAATCTCATATCTTTATAACTATTTTTATCATCCTATTTTCAATTTTATCGTTTTTATCTTTGCAATCGGAAATAACCTTATCATTGTCTAATGCTTTTGCTGATGCTGCTGATGATGATAATTTTAATGATAATCCAGAAGATTCAGTCATAAATTGTCCTCTTCTCTTACCATGCATTGGTACTTTTAACAAAGACATAATAATTGGAACTAGTGCATCAGATCGCATTTTTGGTGAAGAAGGAGATGATCTGATAGAAGGAGGATTGTTAACAGACGAGATTCATGGAAATGAAGGAGATGATACTATTCAGGGAGGAGAAGGTTCTGATATCATTTTTGGTGAAGAAGGTAACGACTTTTTATTTGCTGATTCGCCAAATTCTGCAATAAGTTTATTACTTTTAAATCAACAAAATCTCGATCTTGAAGACAGCATTGGAAAAGAATTTCAACTACAAGATTCAGTTATTCAAGTAATAGAGGAAGAAGGATTATTAGATATAATTAGTAACGAATTACTATCTGAAATACAAACAAACCTCACTAATGTTACAGTAGTATTTGAATCTCTAGTCAATAATCAACAACAACAGCAACAAAATACTAATAACAATGTACAGTTAAGTGGAGGTTCAGGAGATGATCATCTCTTTGGTGGTTCTGGCAACGATATACTAGCTGGGGGACCAGGCAAGGATTTCTTTGATTGCAACGAAGGAATTGACACTATATTAGATTTTAATCCTAAAGAGGATACTGCTAATTCCAATTGCGAAGAAATTTAATTGTTTAATAAAAATTGATTTTCAGATGTAATAAGTCAAGTGTCATCATTAAAGTCATTATACCATTTTCCAAATCTCTTATCTAGATATTCTGATATTGCATCTTTTTGTTCTTCTATATTGGTATAGAATCTGTTTGCACACACATCTGATTTTATACGTTGATTTACCTTTCTCTCATTTGGATTCAGGTATGGAGCCCTCTTTGGAAGATGTATTACAGTAAGCCAGTCTTTCTGTGCATTTACATATTCTCTTGTCATTTTACTTATATGAAATGAAGCATTATCCCATACAAGCACAATTCTTTTCCAACCATTATTTTTCATTACATGTATCTTGAGATTCTCAAGATGGTTTATCGTATTGGTGGAATTCATTCTGTCATAGAAATCATACAACAGATTCTGTTCAGGCCATAGCATGGATATGTACATTGAGAATTTCTTTCTACTACCGTTATGTCTAATTTTTTGTTGTTCACCTTCAAAACTCATTGACTTTCTTATACATGGTTTCTGTGTTACTATAGTTTCATCTTCAAACACCAGCATCACTTTCTTTTTTTGAGTGCTGATGCTATCTGTTTATAGTTCTTTACCTGTTTCTTTCCCTCGTTATAATCAGCTCCGTGTTCAAGTTCTAGTTTAGGTCTTTTACATCTAATACCTATATCTTTTAGGTTCCTTTGAAGTGTCTTGTTAAGTTAAGGCTATTTCACCTCTAATTTTGAATAGAATTGTGTGTTTGATTTTTGCATAATGTAGATAAACAAATAGTTTAATCCAATTGTATACCTATGATAGATCATATTTCATATTCTTTTTATTACATGAAATAATAGTAATAACTATCATAAAATTTATTCTATATTTGAATGATTCTATTTACTATCCAGAAAATTAACTGGTCCCACTTTATAGAAGGGTTCAAATCCCACTGGTCCTACTACTAACATGTGGCTTTATTTAGACACAGTATTATTTATTATATGTAAGGAAAGCCAATTAACGATTCTTTCGTTGAAATTATAACAAAATAAGGGCACAATAAAGAATTCTCTCATTATCTAATGTTCAAATATGCCATTAAAACATTCAAGAATTAAAGTATAAATTCAATTATTTTCTAACCATGCAAGGTCTATAAACATTTTTCTTCTACCACTTTCTTCAAAGTCGTTAACCGAAACAAAGCCCCATTTTTTGTAGATTTCAATTATATTATCATCAAAAGCTTGTAAAATTATTATTCTGCATCCTGTGTATTTTGATAGAAATAATGCTTGTTTTATTACCCAATCTCTCATTATCGTTCCGATACCTTTTCCTTTTGTATTCTATATGTCTAGCAATATGCCCAACTAAAATTCCAGGTACATAGTCACATGTAGTTGTTAAATTGGACAATCTCTGATGCTCGAATCTTCCAAGTTGACTCATAGCCAGAGTAATAAAACCTATGATCTTTTTATTGTATATAAATAAGAATATTTTTCCTATGTTCTCATTTTCATCTTTTTGTGCAGTATTTAATAGATAATTAGTCAGTTGATCATTTTCACAACTAAAATCTGAAAAGTTAATCGAGTTTTCTAAAGCTCTTGAAAGAGAATAAACTTGGATATCAGAATGACTTATTGACACTTAACAATTAGATAAAAGTTCTTATTTTGTTGCCATTGGTTATAGAATTTTGCATCATTTTCTTCTGGGTTTCTGTAGCAGGAGTATTTAATTTCTCTAGAAAAGACGCCCATTCTTTTTCTGTCAATAGGTCAGGATGATCCAGTGCCATTCTAATGTATTGATAAATTACATATGATATATAAATTATCATAAACATCTATTATTTCTAGAGATAATTTTTAATCTTTGAGTAATTTTGAATCAATAAAATGATATTTAGACCTTGGTTAAGAATCCATATAATATTTTTATAAGGGGACCAAAATTTATGTCAAATTTGTTTCACATCCCACTGGCCCCATTGAACTCTAGGTTCCAATCCTATCATTTTTTATAGAATTCATGAAGCAATAATGATATGAACTAGGTGTTGTACTTACTGACATAGGTTACAATTTCATTTACTGACATAGGTTACAATTTCATTTACTGACATAGGTAACACTTTCTAGTCTGCTAATAGGAAGTGTATAATAAAAATAGAATTACAAACAAAATTTAATCTGATTCATGAGAAAGAATGGACTGGAGATACTGTAACTGACATATGTATTAGATATAATATATCTACAAAGACATATCACAAGTGGAAGAACAGGTACATAAAGTATGGAATAGATGGTCTACAGGATAGAAGTAGAAAACCACACAATATACAACCAGGAAAAGTAACAAAAGAGATAGAACAAGAAATACTGGATTTACGTATAACAAAAAGATTTGGATGTAATCGTATTAGATTCAGGTTAAAAAGACTAAAGGAGATATCACTTAGTACCAAAATCATATACAAGATACTGAAAAGACATGGTTTGAACATCCTGGAATGCAAAATCAGAAATAGAAGAAAATGGAAAAGGTTTGAGATGAAAAAACCAAACCAAATGGTACAGATGGATATTTTAGGACCATTTTACCTTGAGAATTCAGATAAAAAGAACTATTTTATCAGTTGTGAGGATGATTGTTCAAGGAAAGCAGCAAGTGACTGGTCTGAAAGAAAAAGGAGTGTAGATGTACCTGGATGTACTTGGAGACTACATTGTGTAGAGAACGGAAAACCTCACAAAGTAATGCATGACAATGGTAAACAATTTACATCCAAAATATTCAAAGGTTTCTTGAAAAAGAACAATATAAAGGATAAACCAATTCCAAAAAGATATCCACAACTACAAGGAAAAATTGAGGCATACAACAAGATAGTAAAGAATGAGTTTCTTGCAGTAGAAAATATTCCCAATGTAAATGATGGAAAGAAAATGTATTACATGTTTGTAAAAGCATACAATGAAGATAGAGAACATGGTGGTATCAATGGTCATACACCATCTGAAATGTTTCTTATGAAAGGAACAAGATTAAATAATTCCAGTAGTAACAACATAGTCAAGCAGATAAAAGAAAGTGTTACCCATGTTGGTAAGTGAATCTGTTACCTATCTATGCAAGTACTAAGTTAAGTATCATATTTTAGGCCAACAACCAAAACATCTAAGATATCTTCTTACATTACATAATAGATTATCTTCTGTTTCGTAGTTATAGTTTGCACATATATCTTTCTTGAGATTCCTGTTTACTTTTGTTTCTACTGGATTCAGAAATGGTGCCCGTGTTGGTAGAAATAGTACAGTTAGCCAGTCGTCTGATTGTTTTTCTATAAACTGTTTAGTCTTTTTACTAACATGAAAAGATGCATTGTCTATTACAAGAATAAATCTCTTGATACTTCTCTTGAGTACATATCTTTTGATGCTGTTTAGATGGTTTATGAAATCATTACTGTTTCTTGTTTTGCTTGTTGTAAATTTTATTCCATTCATAGGATAAAGAAGTGTGATGAATACATTGACTTTATCGTTAGATCCTTTATGAAGTATCTTTTGCTGTTCTCCTCTTCTCATATATGTTCTTGTTATGTATGGTTGTAGATGTAACCACGTTTCATCTTCAAATCCTAGTAGAATCTTTTTTTAAAAGAGCTGCCGATATCTTCTTGTACCCTTCTATCTTGTTCTTCTTTTCCTCATAATCTATGCCTTTTTCCAGTTCAAGTTTTGGCTGTTTGTATACTATACCCATATCATGAATTATTCTCCATGTTTGCATGGGACTGACATTCATTTCCAGTAATGTTGAGAGATAAGTAGCCAACAGCCTGATATTCCATGTATTTTTGAGATAGCCAAATGTTTTAGGAGACTTGTTCAATATGATGTCTTTTATCATCTCTTTGTTTTTGTCAGTAGATATTACTGGTTTTCTACCTGCATTCATTCTCTTGTTTCTTATTCCATCTAAACCATATTTTCTGTAATTGTTAATCCAGTCATACACATTACGGTAATTGACACTAAGGTTTTTGGCTATAGTTCTGTAAGGTATTCCTTCCATCTTTTGCTTTATAGCAGACGCTCTTCTGTATTCCTCTTTGTCACGAGTACTCTTCATGAATCTATTCAGTTCCTTTTTCTGAGTATCAGATAATTTCAGAATATAAGATTTGGGCACATATCAATCTAAACATTCAGAGCTAAAGTTCTTTCTATCAGAGTATGTTAAAAATACTAATGCATGTTGATGATATATGAGATACTTAACTTACAACTAGGAATTAATCTTTACTTTGGTAATATTATTAAAAAAGTTGCTAACAAAATTCAGAATTAATATTGATTTTTGAAAGTTAATAATGAGGGTTACAAAAAGAAAAACAAAATTAAAGTATTCTGTGGGATTTGAACCCTTCTATAAAGTGGGACCAGCATATTTTGGTTCTGTTTGATAAAGATACATAACAATTTTTATTTTATAATATATAAAATTTATGAATGTTCAAAGTCAATTCATAATAAAAATTATCTTTCACTGAAGAAATCACTGGAACATTCAATCCAATGTAATGAAAGAAATAAGAATTCAGTAAATAAGAAACCATTTATTGGTTACAATTAAAAAGTATATCCTTGGTTGTAAAATTTTAACAATTATAGTATTGTTCTAAATTATTTCTTTCTTATGATTATTATACAAAAACTGCATTTTTATCCTATCAAACATAAGAGCCTATCCGAAAACACCTCCTCTCTTATATGTTATCCAAGCACAGACAAAATGTAATATTGCAATATAGTTATCTTCCTTCTTTTCCCATCTAATCAATAATCGCCTGAATCGGTTCATCCATGAGTGTGTTCTCTCAACTACCCACATCTTCTTGCTCTATATTTTGGTATCCTTCTTCTCTTCTTTTTGTTACCATTATTGTAGTCTTCTCCTCTCTTGCAAATATGCATGGTATAACCATATTCCTCAAGTAACTCATATACCTCAGGATAGTCATAACCCTTGTCAAGACAGATGTGTTGTTGTTGGGTATTTGTTGTAGATGATGATGATGATGGTGGTGGTGGTCTGCAAACCACTATACTCTGAAGAGTTGCTTTTGTCATCTTCATATCATGTCTGTTAGCACCATCTACAGTAATTCCAAGAGGAATGCCCTGACCATCTACAAGAAGGCTACGTTTGGTACCTGATTTACTTCTGTCTGTGGGATTTGGTCCTGTACTTTTTTCCCCCAAGAGGTGCTTTTGTTATTGTACCATCCATTGATTGCCATTTCCAGTTGATACCAACTTTTTTATCATATATTTTTAGACCAGCAATCCACATACGTTTGAATACGCCATCTTGTCTCCATTCCTGAAACCTGTCATGTACAGTACTGGATGCACCAAGACTTCTTGTGGTAATGCTTTCCACTGACATCCAGTACGTGTAATGTAGAAGATAGCATTCATTGCCTTTCTATCATCCATTCTTGGACGACCTGTCTTCTTCTTCTTCCTTTTTTGGGTTTATGTACCAAGAAGAGGGAAAATTTGATTCCATAATTCATCTGGTATTTCATAAGATGAATCGATTCCAGAAATTTCAGATATCAAACTAATCTCGTGATATATAGTGTAGAGACACTTAGCTTTGTCGAATAAATCTATTGTACCATAAACTTAAATACTATAAACTACTTTTCGGATAGGCTCTAAGTGTAGAACTATGAAATGAATTAAGTGATTTTGCTCTTATTAGAGATATCGGAAGCTATCTGCTGATTTAATTGCAATAAACATGATATATACTATATTTATCATAAAACTATCACAGGGTAGATTGATAGATATGAACTAAATCCATTATATCTTGTCATAATGATAAGTTCGATTTAATGAGATTAGTTATATACCAATAGAAAAAATCTTGAATCATGGTTTACTTTTACCATTAAATATTAAAAGTCTTAATTACTAATACTTTACTATATCCTTGATATAATTCTTATTAGTGTGACTAACTTATATAAAATTAATCAATTTAATCCTCACTGAATAATATAATATAGAATATGGTTAATAAAACAATCAATCAGCCAACTATAAAAAAACCACCCATAACCCCGTCTAAACCAAAATCACCATTAGAAAGAGGAGGTAGAGAATATTGATTCCAATAAATGAAGAAAGACTGATTAATGCTATTGAAAAAGTTAGCAAAAATGTAGTTAATATTGCAAGTGTAAGAATGGTAACTGATCAACTCTTCCGTGTATTCCCAATTGAGGGTGTAGGATCAGGTATCATCATTGATAATCAAGGTCATATTCTTACCAACTACCATGTAGTCGACCATGTCAGAAGATTAAAAATTACCCTACATGATGGTAAAACATTTAATGCTAAAGTAATAGGAACAGATAAACTCACTGACCTTGCAGTATTAGAAATTGAAAATCATGACAATAATGCAATTGACTCCATTCCTTCTGCTGAATTAGGAGATTCTGATAATCTAAAAGTTGGTCAACTAGTTATAGCTGTAGGTAATCCTTTTGGTTTAACTGGAGGACCTACCGTTACAACGGGAATTATTAGTTCGTTAAACAGAAATATTGAATTTGAAGATGGAATATTAGAATTGGTTCAAACAGATGCAGCAATTAATCCTGGGAATTCTGGTGGTCCTCTAGTAAATACTAATGGAGAAGTAATTGCAATCAATACTGCAAAAATTCCTTATGCTCATGGAATAGGATTTGCTGTTCCTGCTAATACAGCAAAAACAATATTACATGAACTAATACAATATGGAAAAGTTAATCGACCATGGTTGGGCATTTCTACTATTAATATAACTAATAGAATAGCAAGATACTATCGATTGCCAACAAATGAAGGAGCACTAGTTGTAAAGGTAGAAGAATATAGTCCAGCAGCAGATGCAGGAATAAGACCAGGTGATATTATCGAAGAAATAGATGAAAAGAGGATACAAGAAATAACAGAGACTTTCATCCCGAATTAAAAAGAAGAAGGCTAACGAGAACACTTTATTATCTGTAAATAGGTATGGAAGACGGTTTAATATCTCAGTAACTTTAGAAAATCAACCATAACTTTTTTTATTTTTTTTAGTAGATATATTTTAATAATTTTATTTACTAACTAATTAGTAAGTTACTTTATTTAAGTACACTTAGTAATTTATATGACTAATGAAAATATAGTTAATATGATTTGTATAATAAAAAAGAAAATAAGACTTAAATTGCAATAAAGAAATTTTGAAAGATGGTAAACCAAGAGAATTCAAAAAAATGTGTGGCAGAGAAATTTCACTTTTAACATAAAGAAAATAATAATGGTTAATTTTGTGGGCTATAGTTTAAAAAGTCATTATGACTTGAAAAATAGAAATTAGTCAATATATATTATAAGATATATATAATACTCAATTGTTGTTTGAAAATGATGCTGAAAATCTAAATTCTATGGATTATGTTTTAAAAGAATTAGATAAAGATATATCAAATATTTTAGTTTACAAAGACGTAAAAAAATTCAATAAGCCAGTTACAATTATTCAAGGCTTAGAGGATAAAGATATGATAAAAATCCTTCTACGAGAATTGAAAAAAAATATTGGTACTGGAGGAACTTATAAAAATGGAATAATTATTTTACAAGGTAATCATCAAGAATATGTAAAAGAGTATCTCATTGATAAAAATATTATAAAAGAATAAAAAGTTTAATTATCAATTAAAATACAATTATTTTCAGATACATTTATTGATTGATATTTGGGTAAAGACTATCAACATACAAATAGCTGTTATCAAACAAATAGGATTCAGAAAATATTTAGTTATATTTTACTCTTAAAATAGTACATATAAAAAAGTTAAGTATTCTATTGTATCTTTTTTATGGAAAGATATTGATTTTGGATTATTGTTATTAGTATTTTTAAAATGATAGGCACAAACAAAAAAAATCATCTATGCTGTTGTATCTTTATTTATTAGCAGAAGTAATATTCTCTACTGTTGTAGGTTTGGCCTGATCTTCTGCTGTACATTCACCAATAATTTTGTCACCTTCATCTGTATTAAAATCTATTATTGTATCAAATTGGTCACAGATAAAAGTATCTGCGCCAGAGCCCCCAGTTAGTTTATCTACACCTTCACCGCCATCCAATGTATCATTTCCTTCTCCTCCATCTATCGCGTCATCTCCTTTGCCACCATCTATTTTGTCATTATCTCTTTCACCACTAATTCTATCATTTCCTTCTCCTCCCTTTAATTTATCATTGCCAAACTCTCCATTGATTATATCATTTCCTTTGCCACCATTTATTTTGTCATTTCCTCTTCCACCATATAATGTATCATATCCTTCATTTCCGTTTATTGTATCGTCTCCATCTCCTCCCTTTATCTTATCATCACTAGGTGTTCCTTCTATAGTAACATCTACTTTAGGTTTGACAACAGATGGTTTATTCATTGATTGAAATGATGTTATATTTGTTGAATTGGTATCAGAAGAAGAGGAGGAAGAGGATTTTATATTTGAATGATTATTCTCATTTTGTCCGTTAGCAGTTGGTAATGTTAAATATTGTATAGGCAATACCAACGATATTATTATTATAAATAAAAATGAAATATATTTAATTTTTAACAATATTTATTTTCTATAATGATAGGAATATAAGAATATTAGGATTCATAAAGATTCTTTCTGTGAATATCTTATAAAATAGTTTAAGGAAATTTGTATTTAGATAATATTAATCAATATGATTTCACAAATGTATACCTACAATCACTCCAAGCACAAGTCACTGATGGATAAATAGAGAAATAAACAAACAAACAACTCAGTCAATCTATTAAACAAACAAAAAAAGTCCTAGTCTGGACCTTTTATATGCAGTCTGTTTTTATATCTATTTTTCAGACTATGACAATAATTAACACAGCCGTGCTTCAACTCATTTATTCTACATGCTTCGGGATAGTATGTTCCACCATCAGTGTACACTGTATGTTTTCCATACTTTTGTATCAAGGATTTTAAAAATGATGATAATACTAGCATGTTTTGTGCTTGTGAATGATGAATTCCAAGAATTATTTTATGTATTGGTTCTATATAAACCAACAACTATACTTTTCTTGACTGTCAATCTTAATCATTTTTTTTCATCAATTATAAAAGCAGAGATTTATCTCCTTCTGTAGACTAGAAATAGACTAACCTTTGAATCCATTTCCATATAGTCACATAAATTTGATTGGTGAATAATTGTAATGCTCTTGAAGTATTTCTCAAACTCACCTAAAAAATATAGATACAACAACAAATACATTACCACAATAGTGGATATTCTGTTCCTTTCAAATCTAATTTGCATGGTAGATTAGGATAGGGCATCCATAGCTAAATCAATATCGTTAGGTTAACGTAGCCTTCTATTTTATACAATGGCTTATTTACTCTAGAAAATTAAATATAATGGTTGACAAAAGCAAAGAGATTTTCTTCAGAATATACTATGTTATCCATATTAGAATATCTTTGCTTATATTCAACAAAAACACCGATAAGTAAATATCATATAATGACAAAAATTAATGCAATCAGACAACAGCGTCCAGATAGAATTTCTCTTTTATTGAATAGATTGGAAGAAAATGGATATATTAAATTAATTGATACATCTAGTTCAAAAGCATATCTTGTCACAGAAAAAGGGTTTGAAGCTTATTTAAAATGGATTAAGGATTTTTTATCTTTTGTTAGAGATATTAATGATAATGATGATGAAAAGATATAGTAGGAAAAGATAGGATAGATTAAGTTAATATATTGTTTAGATTTTTCAAGTCAGAATATGTATAATTAGGCTTTTCTATTAAGATTAGATTTTCACTAATTGTTTTATCTTTAATTTTATTGACTAGACTATAACTTTCTTGTTCTATGTTTTCTCCTATTAACATGGCTAATCCTATTTTCTTACCATTCTTCTTATATTTTTGCAATGATTCTAAAAAATTTTGAGTAGTATTTTTATCAATAGTATTCTCTGCTATTTTAACTAAAATACTTCCATAGTCTTGAATAGTATTTCTTAAAGAATCTGAATCTGAATCTATGATGGGTTTGATTGTTGATTTATCAATTAAGATATCAAAAGTGGTAGTAGTAATATCGTCAAAACTAATATCATAAAATTCATTATGGTTTGATTTTGAAAGATAATGTTGTAATGGTATAAGCTATCTGTTCAATAGTTTCAGATAATGCATTCAAAATTTCTTCTTTACTCTTATTGTTGATTGTAAGTAGTATGCCAGTTCTAATTGCATTGTTTTCAAATAGATTTGACCATTTATTCAATATTTTTTCCGATCTCAATACAGGACGTAATGTAAAAATAATAAATAAAATAAGAAATATGGATACAACAATTATCATTGCATCAATTGTTTCGTCAGCTAACACATTGGTAAAACCTAACTCTCTAACTAAATCAAAAGTTGTCATAGCTGCAATTAGAATTAGAATTATTACAACAAATGGAATATATTTTGTAAATGATTTAATTAATTGTGATGCCTCAGAACTATATTGCGTAAGTAAAATAGGAGAAGCAGCATAATCTAAATTATCATCATCAATGCTACTTTTTCTATTTCCATTATTTGTCATTGTAGCTTAATATTCGTTACTAAAATATATAAATAATAATATAACTATCTTATGGTTTAATCAAATAGATATACTATGCCAATCTCCAGATTTTGTTTCAATTTTTGATTTCTAGTTGATAAACTAGAATCTAGATTTATTATATAAATTATAAAAATAAGAATGATAAGCAGTGGATAACTATTGTACATTGTTCTCTTCTTCCAAACTGACTTCTACTGGAGTCGGATGTGAAACAATATCAAATACTGGTGATCTCTTTTGTGCAAGTTGTACCAACTCTTGTAGTTTTTCTTTTGATGCATCAGCTTTTGATCTTAAATGTCACTTTGATCTTTTCATAGCCATTTCTTATATTTTCATGCAATCCAAGAAAGCCATGTAAATTCAAGTCTCCAGAAAATGATGTTTCCACTTCGTCTATTTTTATTCCCTATGCTGCTGCATGATAAATAGGACTTGTAATCAAGCAACCATCCAGCGCTGCAAATACATATTCGACAGGATTTGCTCCGTGATCTTCTCCTAACAATACCGGTGGTTCATCTTTTTCAAAGACAAATGATTGACTTCTTTTGAATGTTTGACATGCTCCGTAAAAGTCATTAATAGTTGTTCGATTATCTCCGCCATTGATCCATTTGCCTTTTGCTCTGAAATTGAATTTAGCAATTTCAGGTTTTTCCTTTATTGCTCAACTGTTCTAAAGGGTTTGTTTATATTGACACCATTTACAATTTGTTGTTGTTCTTTTTGTTCAATTTTTTCTTGTTGTTGATTTATTTGATTCATAGATATGATATCATGATATCATTATATAAATGTTATTATTATATGATATCGTGATATCAACATGATAACACATAATAACTTTTAGATATTATATTTTTATGGCATTTGATTTTATTTCAATGTATAATTCTTTTATAATTTACGTAGTACAATAGTTTCACCTGTTTTCTTAGATTTAAATAACGTATTTCCAAATGTAAATGGAATATGTATTTCTGGAGTAACATAAAATAATATAACATTTACCGTATTATCAGAAGAAGAAATACTGGACATTTTTGCAATTCTTATTGCATGATCTAATGCAATATCAGATAGTTTTGAAACGTCATATTTGTCAAAGATAACTCAAGTGTCCTGATGGATGTCATATCTTTTTGACTATCAGGTCTAAATTCTTGAATAGGTAAAGCTTAAGGTATTTAGAATATCATGATTCTATGTACCATGGTTCTACTAAACTCAACCTCACTACCGGACAGAAGAACAGTCTAAAATCATTGATAAAAAATACTACTACAGACAAGAGACATTATCGCAGATTAATGGCAATACTCCAGAAGAGCAATGGTAGAACTTTTGAAGATACAGCAAAGGAACATGATGTCTCAGCATCAGGTCAGTCCAGAGATGGGTATCAGCATATCTCCATACTGGAATTAGTAGATTGGAAATAAAGAAAACACGTAGTACAAAATCCAGTATAACAGATGAAAACAGAGAGACTATACTTTCTGTACTTTTTAATGATCCCACTATTTTTGCTTATGTCAGAAACACTTGGAGTCTCAGGTCACTGGCAAAGTGTCTTACAGAAGAACTTGATATTCCGATTAGTTTCAGACATCTTCAAAGGATATTGAAAGATATGGGTATCAGGTGTAAAAGGCCAAAACTGGAACTTGAACATGGATCTGATTATGATGAGGGAAAGAAGCAAGTACAAAATTACAAACAGATAGCATCAGCACTCAAAAAAAGAAAGTGATGCTGTGGTGTTTGAAGATGAAACTATAGTAACACAGAAACCATGTATAAGAAAGTCGATGAGTTTTGAAGGTGAACAACAAAAAATTAGACATAATGGCAGTAGAAAGAGATTCTCAATGTACATATATCCATGCTATGGCCTGAACAGAATCTGTTGTATAATTTCTATGACAGAATGAATTCCACCAATACCATAAACCATCTTGAGAATCTCAAGATGCATGTAATGCAGAATAGTTGGAAAAGAATTGTACTGGTATGGGATAACGCTTCATTTCATATAAGCAAGATGGTACGCCAGTACACGAATATGCAGAAAGATTGGCTGACTGTAATACACCTTCCAAAGAGGGCTCCATACCTGAATCCAAATGAGAGAAAGGTAAATCAACATATAAAATCAGATGTGTGTGCAAACAGATTCTATACCAATATAGAAGAACAAAAAGATGCAATATCAGAATATCTAGATAAGAGATTTGGAAGATGGTACTATGATATTCATGATGACACTTGACTTATTACAAAATGCAGTGTCTTGGGGAATAATAATTCCTAATAGTAAACTTGCAATTACTAGAATTACAGCTCCAAAAATTGTAATTGATGTTCTATTGATTATTTCAAATGATAGAATTACATAGATAGAAACCATAACAATTGATGAAAATAAGACCATGGAGAGATTTTTTTCAAAAATATAAGGAACTGAAAAAATTAGAATAGCAAATGAGGCTACAATTAAAATCGAAATAATATGTTTTTTTCCATTGATGATATCACCTCATCTTATAAGAATTGCCAGAAGAGGATAAAAAGTGAATTTATCTATATTTCTAAGCAATAGCCTTTTTGTAAAAGATTCACCTATGAATGCTAGGATTTTAATAATGGATGAAAATTAAAGTTAATATTCTCTAGATTTTTCTATTTGGATATTATATTCTAGAAGAACATATTATTTTCTGTTTATCTTTAATTTGTTTTCTAGAATCTAATGAAATGTATTCTAATTACAATAAAAATACTTAAAACTTAGTTCTTAAGAATAATTTATTTTTTTTGTCTTCAATGATGATGAATAATGCAGTGTTTATACATTATTTTAAAATCATGAATATTTTCAATTGAGCTATCAATATATGCTACTAATTTTCCACAACTGCTACAGTGGATTTCAGTCCAACATATGTACTTTCCAGAAATTATTACATTATAAAATTCTGGTTTATTACAATTACAAACGTTATCACCTAATAATGTTCTACAGTTAGGCATATGCATTGGCATTTGATGTTGGCAGTTTTTACAAATTAAATCAACATCAACTTCAGACTCATTCATAATTTTAGAATATCCATCCTAGAAAATAATAACTATCAATACTAATTATTTTCATATTATCATATAGTATAGACAGTATTTCAACGAAACTATTATTAAGTAAATATTCTATAGGAGGACCAAAATTTAGGTCAAAGTTATTTCACATCCACTGGTCCCATTGAACTCTAGGTTCCAATGCTTTGTTGCGCAACTATGATTTTCGTCAATTTTGATTAAAAAAGTGAATCTACAGTTATATGAAGAATCAATATTGACAATTTGTTCCTATCAAAATCTTGTATCATATTATCGATTTTCATAGTTGCGCAACAAAGCGGGTTCCAATCCTTTTATTTTCAGTAGAATTCTGGGAAAAAAACTTATTCTGATGATGACGATGATTTTTTCAATAATTGATTAGGTAATAAGGGAAGCAGTAATAATATATATTTTTATAACTTTTTTAAATTAAAAAGATGTTAAACTATTTTATTGTAAATCTCATAAAAGAAACTCAAGAAAATCAAAAATAATATGAACCTCTTTACTATATTTACATAACAAGAAATATAATAATGAAAATAAAGAAATCATCTAAAATTAAAATAAATAATATAAAATCAAAAATAATTCCTTATGGATTTTCATTATTTTCAATCAGTTTTATTGGCTATCTATTGATAAGTGCAATCAATCACTATCT
Organism: uncultured Nitrososphaerales archaeon; assembly: GCA_963840085.1. Classification (GTDB taxonomy): domain Archaea; phylum Thermoproteota; class Nitrososphaeria; order Nitrososphaerales; family Nitrososphaeraceae; genus TH1177. The sequence continues at coordinate 6,845 of CAWIYT010000274.1, read as the reverse complement.
TTTTAAATAATTATTTTAACATTCATTAATTGTAAATTTCGATTCTGTTGAATCATTGGGTATTGTAAATTAGTGTTGAAAAGTGACTGTTACACAGAGGCTACAATATATAACACCCACTAAGAACCAAACTGTATTATTGACTTGGCTTTGTAGCAGCTATACTAATAGAATAGGTACAATAAAAAAATTGTTGATTTTTTGGTCAGTGAGTAAAGAAGCAAATTCATTTTAGAATAATTTGTACCTCACATTTTGCAGGACAATGAAGCTAATTCAAAAAAGTTGTGGAATATAGCATAAATGAAGATAATTTAGAAATAATACACTAATGCTAACAATAATCTAATCATCTAGAAAGGCTAAATGGAAAAATAGGTAAAGGTTAAAAGTTCAGAGGAATGGAATTTCATAAATTTGTTATTGTTAAAAAAAGGAATTTACTATAACTTTTACTACATCAGTAATTAAAACAAATATTGTTGAAAAATATCCTATAATTTTAAAATTAGAAATTAAACCGAAAGATATTCTGAGATATCTTTTTGGACAAATACAGATAGAAATTATTCTTAATACTCATATAAAATATACGAATAATAACCTTGATTCAATAATGATTATAGATAATAATAACTATAAAAAAAGAAATTATTAGGATTTATCGAATCTGACCAAATAGCAAAAGAATTAGATGATTTATTAAAGTACTATGGTGCAGAAAATGTATAATCTGGTGTAGAACAAACAAAAAAAATATTGAGTAAAATAGATATTAATAAAGAGATACTCAAAATGTGTGAAAAATAAAATTGGTGAAAAATATTTTACTCTATTTTGATACTTCTGCTTTAGTAACTGAATTTCATAATGAAATTGATTCTGATTTAGTATCAAAAATAATAACGTCTACAAATAGAAATGATTTACAAATAATATCTTCAATATGGACAATCAATGAAATAATTGTAGTTATGGATAAAATATAACAAAAAATAAATGAAAAAACAGGAATGTTTGAATTGTCAAATATTGATATCAAGAAAATAATTTCTACTATAGTGGAAAGAATTAGAACAATAATAAGTAATGAGAATACAATGTTTAAATTTGTATATTTAGACCATAATATAATTACTGATTCAAGAATATTAACAAAGGATTTTCATTTATCTCCTACTGATGCAATACATATGTTTACTGGATATGCATATAACTGTAATTACTTTGTTACACACAATAAATATTTCATTAATCAATTTCCTTTCAAAAAATATGCTATGATGAAACTAATAGATTTGACAAATGAGAATGGCAGAAAATTATTAGAAAGTGAAGAATTGAATTTGTAATTTTATTATTTAAAATCAACAAATTTTTTTTATTTTATCGTTTTTTATCAATTCCATTTAATAGATTACTTAAGATCTAACAAATTTGATTTAGTGCTAGTATCACAGTAGAACAGAATCTAAAGACTTTATGCAAAATGGTATCAAAAATATTGTTGAATCAAGTATAGGAAAGGAAGGAATAAAATTAGATGAATATCGAAATATTTAGTTGAAGATAGTAATCATAATTTTTCTTTATTATTGCATTTTATCCAGTGATTGCCAAACTCCAGGTTGAATTTTTTCATCTATATATTTCCATATTCTAGGAGATATCTCCAATTCTGAGAATCTCTTCCTTAGTGATGGATGCATGCTAATATATATCTCATGACTTGTAATAATCTGATTAGGCTTTGCTAGTTTAGTGAATTTTGCTGCCATACTAATACCGTAACCTAAAATATCGGTATAGGATTTTTCACCTAAATTATATTGAATAATTGAATGTTCACTAGTATCTATCCCTATCTTTACTTTCAAGGGGTCGTAATTATTTCGTCTTAGAATAGGATTTATTGCTTGGTCAATAATAGTAATCATATGAAATCCACAATTTATTGCGGAACTATAGGAAACAGAATCGTTTGCTTCTATAGGAAAATATGCTATCACGGCATCTCCAACATATTTTAATATCTGTCCATTAAAACTGGAAGCGGCAACAGACATTTCTTGTGTAAACATTTGTATTATTGTAGCTAACTTTTCGACTGAAAAATCTCTAGTCATCAAAGTAGAATCAACCAAATCAACATAAAGTACTACAAGTTTCAATTTAGAACCCACATGCTGCTGCAAAAACTGTTCAGCCATTTCTATTTTTAGATTAAATCTAGAACCCTTTTCAAATACTTCTAAGATTCTTGTTTCAGTTTCGGCAATGTCTGTTTGAATATCTGTTATTTGTGGAAAAGTATTATTGTCATCCAAAACTGTTTTGTCTTTATCTGACATGTCTGTATCTCGGCAATTTACTTTGTCTTTTGCAAAAGATTTATTTCATTCGTAATTGGAGATAACAAATTGACAAAATCCAATTCCTTTTCTTTAAAAAATGAATTATCAGAATTCAACATGGGAAACTTCAAGTTTCTCTAATTTAAAAGAAATCAATACTTACATAAAAAGCCAACCTATTATCTAAAAAAACCATTATCACAGAAAACCTGATGTAAAGGTGATAATAAAGAATAAGACAATCTATTGGTTATTGCTCTGATTTAATAACTGTTATAATGAATAAATAAATTATATTCTATTTTATTTGAGAAACAATTAAAGAGTTGAACATAGTAAAATGTACGAGGAAATTAGTGTATTATAATGGAGTATGCTTATCCTAACGTCATAGTCAGTACACAATGGATAAATGATCATTTAAACGACCCAAAAGTACGATTAGTTGAAGTTGACTATAGTCCTGCTACAAGCTATATGCTTGGGCATATTCCAGGAGCTGTTCTCTTTGATTGGAAAAGAGACATAATTGATTCAGGTAAGAGAGATGTAATCTCAAAAGAAGCTCTAGAGCATTCATTACAACGGATAGGTATAAACAATGATACTACACTAATTGTTTATGGTGATTTGAAGAACTGGTTTGCAACATTTGCTTTCTGGATTTTCAAGTATTATGGATTTCAAGATGTTAGATTAATGAATGGTTCACGGAAGAAATGGTTTGAGGAAAACCGACCACTTAGTTTAGATATTCCATCTTATCCAAGAGGGAACTTCAAAGCCTCTGACCCCGATAAAAGTATAAGAGTCTTTATGAATTATGTAAAAGAGGTATTAGGCTCTCAAGACAAGATACTGGTTGATGTAAGAACTAATGAGGAATATAACGGAAAAACACTTGCTCCAACAGAATATTCTACAGAATATGGTCATATGGGAGGACACATTCCTGGTGCAATAAATGTACCTTGGGGTAAAATGGTTAATGAAGATGGTACTTTCAAGTCAGCAGAAGAGTTGAAAAAACTTTATGAATCACTAAATGTGACACCCGATAAGGAAGTAATAACATATTGCGGGATTGGTGAGAGATCATCTTATGCTTGGTTTGTTCTGAAATATCTTCTTGGTTATCCTAATGTAAAAAGTTATGATGGTTCATGGCTAGAATGGAGTAATACTATGGGGAATCCTATTGAAAAATAAATGATATTTTTAGCTACTATTTCCATATATAATAGATATAGATTAAAAATTAAGCTTTTCTTGCAATCAAAAATTAATTACCAAAAATATTCCTTTTCAAATAGTGAGTTAAATAAAATATTTTGTGATTTTAACAATAAAATGAAAAAGACGTATATGTATAATTTTTTTAAAAATAATAATAATAATAGTAATTGTTTAGAAAAATTACTATCAATTTGGTCCCATTTATTCAAAATTCTGTGATTTCTATATTATCAACCCCTTTTTTCCTAAAATCAATATAATATTTATTGTCTATAGGTCTCACATAGAAATACCATAGCAGAGAATGTATAAAAATATGTCATAATTATAAACAACAAAATGTTTGCATTGAGGAAATTTCCACGTTGTTATATTGGATTGTCGAATCTAAACAAAAGGAATTAGCTGATAATGCAATATCTTTACTAGAAAATGATAAAGAAATTAAAAATAATCAAGATTTAAAAAAGATTGTAGTTGAAATAAAAAATAGATATACAAATTCTCAGAATAAGAACTTCAATCCTGTTTTGAATTTAAATAAAGATCCATCAGCAATTGAACGATTATCCCTCTTAATTTATTATATCAATGAAATTAATGATTTTATTGCTTACTTTCACTTTTCATGATATTATAGCAAAATCAGTGGAGGAATGTGATGGAAAGTCAATAGACCTTTAAGAATATTTTATCATTACAAAAAAGTTTAAAGTCAGTATTTTTTCTAGCCTTCGTTTAAACGACTATTATGTTCCATCTTTATTAAATACAGTTTTGAAAAATGAAGCTGATAGGTTATTTTTTCTTACATTTGAAACCATCTTCATCTATAGGATCTGGAGAATTACCATGATCAATAAATTTCCAATGATTAGCATACTTTACAGAATTCAATTCACATGCAGACATTTGTGTTATAATTTCATCTACATTTGGAGACATCAGAGTATTCGGAAAATTTGCATGTCCTAAACCAAGAGCATGACCAAATTCATGTTTTGTCACATGTTCTAATGTAGGTGTATTCAATGTAACACCATATGATTTTTTTGAGATTGAAATATCTGTATGATCAATAAATCCTAATTGGTCAAAGAATGTTACAGTCTTTCCAACTTTTTTTCCTTTTCCCTTTTGAAATTCAATTTTAATATCTGCATCAGAATCGTCGTCTTTTACATATTTGAAATTTACTACACCATTCAGAGCTTTTTCCCAATCATCGATAGCTAGTTTTACAATTTTAGCCAGGTCTGATCCACCATTCTTAATAGAAAATGTCAATACTCCATCTTCTAAAGCATTACCCCATGTACAACATATTTCAATAATTTTCTTTGGTTTTGAATCTCCTTTTTTGGCAAAAGCCATATCAGTATCAAATACTATCATTGCCATAAGGAGAGCAAATAGGAACATAATTGGAACAATATAAAGTTTCAAGTTAATTCTACCTCGCATTATTTAAGCTGTAATTAGATCTATGCTACAGTATTTTCGCTTTTATTTTTTCTCTACTAACATTCCTGTATTTAATAAAAATACAATTTAGGTACCCTTTATTTTTACATAAAATTATACTTGAACAACATTTCATAGGATATAAAATGGTATATCTTGTATATAATTAGTTTATGAATAAAATATACATAATTATTCTAGATTTTTATATTAGAATAATATTATAGTTTTTTCTTATTTAATATAAGAATTATCAAATAGAATAATTAGTTTTAATCAAAATAAATCAGATAAATATACTGCTTTGATTATATATGGAATTGGAACAATGTTTTCTTTCTGTAGATATTCTTTACTATTATTATAGAATATTCTAAAATGAACTGGTCCCACTTTATCGAAGGGTTCAAATCCCACACATTTAGCTAAAAACTTGTACTGAACCCATTTTTAGTTATCTGGTCCCATTTTATCTTTATAATTTTAATGACTTAAGTAACATATTCAATATACCTATTTCAACAAGTTTTAAAACAATGAAAACTCTTTTTTTTGACAAAAGAGATCTAAAACAAGAATACAAAAATCCATTGGTAAATGAAATATTTTACTATGAATTCTTTAGAAAAAACAAGTACCAAAATATTATGAAGATATATAGCCATATGGAGATGTTTTTGTAAAAAAAGCTCATCAAACTATTGTTAGTCTTGAATCTGAAAAGGATTATTCAAAATCAAAATTTCAGTTGATTCCAGCAAACGCTACAATAAGAGCAGAATACGTAAAATGTGAAAACTATCATTGTAATAGCTGTCTTCATTGGGTCTTATACAAGGATACTGGAAAGACAAAATTATTGGAAAACTAAAGAAAAAATATATTGGAACTAGATTGTGATAATTTTATTATTAATATTTTTTATTCTAAACTTTTGATATTCCTAATAGGTCTATAAACAGGAACAAAAATATTGTTAAATGTTAAGTATCTTAATATAAAAGAAAGAATGAATACCATCATAACACTTAGAGCCTATCCCAAAATTATCTTCCTGTAAATTATTATGCTGTTTGCTAATTGGACAAGACCAAGATAGTTTTTATCCTTCTTTTCATACCTTGTAAATAATTTCCTGAATCTGTTGTTATGCCATGAATTTGTTCTCTCTCTACTACCCATCTTCTTGCGGGATGTCTCCGGTTGAGTTTCTTCTCCTCCTCTCTTCTCTATGTCGTATGTGTGGAATGTATCCTCTCTTGGTAATTTCTTGTTCTATATCTTTGGAATGATATGCTTTATCAAGGCATAGATTCTGATTTTTCTTCTTATTCTTATTCTTGTCGTTGTTGTTGTTGTTTCTATATTTTGTTGCTGATTTTGAAGATGGTCTTTTGATAACTATGCTGTCAACGGTTTCAATTGCAGTAGTAACATCATATGTGTATTTGCAGATGTTATAACAGTAGACAAAGGAATACCTTCTTTATCTGTTAAAATATGTCTTTTGGTTCCTAATTTACTCCTGTCAGTAGGATTATGTCCTGTCATCTCCCCCCTAAAGGTGATTTTACTGATATGCTGTCAAGAGACTGCCAGTTCTACTTAATCCCTTTCTTTAAATCGTATATTTGTAGCAATCTTGTCCATAATTTATCAAATATATCTGATTCTCTCCATTCCTGAAATCTTCTGTGGCATGTGGAACCAGAACCATACTCTTTAGGTAACATTTTCCACTGACATCCAGTTCTAAGGATAAACATGATACCATCAATCCATCTCTGTCCT
>CAWIYT010000273.1:0-4046 GCA_963840085.1 uncultured Nitrososphaerales archaeon | reverse complement strand
ATGTATGTTATTACACGTCCTCTAGTCTGGTTTTTCAGTCCAAAGAACTCCAGACAGAACCTTCTTATTCTTTAAACCATCTTAGAAGAAAATATAAGTTAAAATAAATAATTTAAAAAAATTTACAAATTGATTCTATTTCTTTAATTAATTAATCTATTACTCTAGTGATATTAGACTACAGACAAGTATTCAAAATGTAGAATGAGAAATAGCGAATAATTAATAAATCTCATGTGTATCAAGAATAATTTACAATACTCCCTTAAAGCCATTAGATAGGTAGGTATATAGGCAAATTCACCAACCAAACCAGTAATTGTCATAGTCTGGATGGACCAGTTTATCTTCCAGCCAAATACTGTTCATCTCTTTCATTCAGGCTATGACAATTAATTAAATTAAATTGTCTCCAATTATTATATAGTATGTTTAACAAGTCTGTGTGACTCGAATCTGGTTTTTCAGTCCAAAGAAAGATAGAAAATCCAAGTCTTTTATTGTTATGATATGTAGATTCCTTAGAAGGCTATGACAAAATTCACTAATTAATTAATTAATTTGTACCAAGTTATTAAATAGCATAGATGCAATGTGAATATACAACCAAATTAGATGAGATATATACACGAGGCTATAGCCTTTTTACTAGTGATGTTGTATTCATTATAGGGGGCTATGGCTTCTTCTAATAAGATAGCAGCAGATAATTTGTCACAACTTTTTATAAGAACTAATATATTTACTATTTAAGAATTGGATTATAAGAATATAGGAAACCAAATTATGAATCTTGATCCCAATATCCGTTTTGTAACAATAATTGATATTAATGATGGTTCACTTCTTTTTTCTGAACATGCACCTGGAGTGACAAATCTACTTACAAAAGAAGAAAACGACCAGTCTCTTCAATTTACTCTTAATGCCTGGAAAATACGTGATACTCTAAAAAAACAGATTGGAAAAGGAAAGTTTGTACTTGCAGAATATGAAAGGATTAAACGTATTAGTATGCCTTTAGATACGGATCATTTGCTTTACATAACTACTGAAATTGGATGTGATGCTCGTACTCTGATTGAAAAGATTAAGAAGTTACGATTGTAAATAGAAAGAATAATAAGTTGATTTATTCAAGTCAATAAATTATTATAAATAACAACTGACCATTGTCATTGATCTCTTTCTATTATTATTTCTACTTGAAAATATTCTAAAAATATATTTTCATTTATTTTTTTTGTTTATTAATTTAATTTTTGAAAATCAGATGTATCACCTAAAAAAAGTTTATTTCAATTTTTTGAAAAAAATAAATGAAATAATTATTAATTATTTAAAATCATTCAATGATAAATATTTTTTTTATATAATTTGAAATAATAATTTCTAATTATTGTTTTTATTGTTCTAATTTATTATAATTTATAAATTGGATATAATATAGTAATTGGTTACTAATATGGTAAACCCAAAAGATGAAAATAAAAATAAAAATAAACAAATTAGTAATAGTAGCAATATAGTAGAAGAAGAAAAAACAAAAGAATTCTTAGACAATCAAAGACAACAGTTAGAAAATACAACAACATCCACTATTTCAGAATCAACAAATAAGATCAATGATAATATCAATAAATATCAACAAACAAACAAGGCAATTTTTGATAAAAGTATAGATACAGCAAACAAATATCAACAAGAAACTATCAACGCAGTTAAGTCAATCTTAAACAATTATAATGAATTACAAAATAATATTCTTAATACTTATCAATCAGCATTTTCAAGATTTGTAGACGATGTATCTAAATCATATTGGAACAATTTTAGATTTCCAGAAAGATATGCCGATGTATATAATAAGACCAACCAAAATATAACAGATCATACCATAAATTGTACACAAAAAATAAATGACTTTGTATTGGGATCTACAGAAACCTTTAGCAAATCAATAGAAATTGGACAAAAATACTATAATGAGTCTGCTCAAAACTACTTTAACTTTGTAAATAAGATTGGTAAATCTTATTATTACAATCAATAAAAAATAATTTTTTTTATTTTTATTTATTTATAAATCTATTATTCTAGCAATATCCTAGATAGATAGATTATTATGGTTTCAAACAGAATTTACTTTAATCAATAATAATAATGGTTGGTTGTAAAGGAATTTGTGTACGCTACAAGGCAGATAGACCCAAATCTGGAATGCGCTATATATCAGGACAAAAACATTGTCGGCACTGCGAGATTTATATTATTTCGGAAAGGTCTTTGGTGTCCCTGTTGTGGTTATAGATTAAGAAGTAGACCAAGACGTAGCAAATATAAAGTTGCATTAAGAAAAAAAGAAAAGGAAAAGAAGAGAAAGTAATAAAAAATTAAAAAAGTATTAACTTCAAAATATAGAATGAGAAATAGCGAATAATACTAATAAATCCAATTTGTAAAAATATTTACAATCTTCAAAAATCACAGAATAGGCAAACAAACTTTTTTTTGCAGGTTGTCATAGCCTGGACTAGTATGTATCTCCCAATTGTTCATTTTCTTCGTTCAGGCTATGGCAATAATTAATAAAACAACAATTTACTTACTAATTTATTATATTAATATATTAAATTACTAAAAAAAGTATTAAATAACATGGATACAGATTATTCTTACACTAGACTAATATAATTTCACTAACCTGCATTGAGAACCATAAAGAAGATATCCACGACGCCATAGCCTTCAATGTCCTTATTTATTTCTACTTTGGAGGTTATGGCTTTAAATTATTAAATAGTATATTTAATAGAATAATGTACTCTGTAATCCAAAAGAAAGAACTCTAGTCATAGCCCCATTGTTATACCGGTGTCTCCTACTACTGTAGGAAGCGCTATGGCTTTTAAATTATTATATATTTTATTGATAATTTAGTATGTACCAATAGGGAAAGAAAGACGTATATTTTGCCATAGCCTTCTGAATTGAATTCGCTCCTAAGAATAGAGGAGGAGGGCTATGGCTTTCTTCTATTATTATTCTAAAATAGTAATATTTATTATGTATAATGCAAAATCAATTACATCATTTATAGTTCCTTTTTACAGAATTTGGAATTATATCAAAGATGGCAGAATTGAAGGAAATTATGATGAAAAAAAGAGTAAGTATAGATATGAAACTATAGACTATGGAACTTCATATCTTAATTCATTACCTACAACTATTTCAAATAAATTTACTGCAGAAGTTAAAAAACAAGATTATGGTAGTGCCTTGATTTTTGCTGTAGAAAAAGTAGAGAGATTTGAAAATCTATTTCGGATAGCCATTTGAAAGGAGATAATAACGTCAAGATAGAAGTCAAACTAAAAGAAACAACTGACTACGATGACGATTCTGACGATTCTGACAACTTTTAGAATAAGCGTCTATCCTTTTTTATCACTATTTTTTCTTTACCTATCTTCTCTCCTAATAATTTTTTTATTATTTTAATTATCTTTTTTGTTTTAAAAATATTAGTATACTCTTCTGGAAAGTCGTCATAGTCGTCAGAGTTATCAGAATTGTCAGGCTATAAATTGATATAAAAAAATAATTTTCTGATGTCATAGTTGTTATTATAACATACTTTTCCAATTCATTGTAAAAATTACAATTTTTCTAAAGAAATTTTAAAAAAAATAATCTTGATTTTTTAGGTTATTGAATTTTAGCTATGGCAGCTATGGCAGATATTAAGTCGAATTTACAAATCTTTACTTCTATTTTGATAAATAAATTAAAACTTTTTTTTGCATCTAATATAGTACGTAATTTTTATGCTTAAGTGATTTTGAATGAAAGTAGATGAGTTCAATGAAAATTTTATGATAGCAGTGAAAACATATGAAAGCAATAAGTAACAATAAAAAAATTAGCAAACTTTTTTATAATTATTACATAGAAATTTTATATAGAAAACCATAAATAGACTGTATAAATGTTATTTGTCATGGTGACAGATCGAGATTACATTAAGAGTCATGTGAACCAAC
>CAWIYT010000272.1:0-6666 GCA_963840085.1 uncultured Nitrososphaerales archaeon | reverse complement strand
GACAAAGAAGATAGATAATAAAGTGAAGTAAATGAAACTTCAAATATATTGTTCTAAATAATTAACAACAAATACTACCTCTATACATAGCTTATTAGTACTATTTTAATGCAATCAAAACTAATTATATTTATGCATAATAAAGATGATTTGAAGAATAGCATTCCATACAAATTAGAATGTAAAGAAGTAGAAAATTATGATAAAGTTATGGGTACTGATTATCTAACTATATTCTATAATCTTGCTTTATGGTATAAACAAAGACTAAAGAAGATTATATCAACAATTAAAGTGAAATCATAAAGAGATATCAACAACAATAGAATAATATTTATCATTTTATAATGAGGAATTTTGCCTTCTTATTAATATCTCTAGGATAATAGATTTATAAAATTATAAAATTTTATATATATAATTCAATTATTAATATTTTTTTTATTCTAATTATACAATTCAGATAGATAGATAGATAAAAAATGTTAAAGCGAAGTAGATGAACCCGAGAAAACTACGGGCCCGTCGGTGTGTGAATTGGTTTTGATACAATATGTTTGGTCCAATATCTGGCAACAATAATAAAAAATATACTTTAATCTCTATGACAGTGAGATAACTACCATGATTAAAAAACTAACCCTATTTGGATTATTTATGATTCTATTCAGCCTATTCCTTGGTTCAGCACTGGCTCAGGAGGTTAATCCACAGAGCCCCGAATTCCAGAAGAAACTTGAGAAGGGCGTGCAGCAATTAATACAGGAAGGTGACATTGACACTCTCAAAAAATTGGAGGAAATCAGATTGTTGGTGAATGACACCAGCAATGAAGACAATCCCATGTCGATGGTTAGCAGAGTTATAGCACTGACACCATGGTCTGCAGAACTGCCAGAAGAATTCCCAGTCAACAAGGAACTAATTATCAATACACTTGTAGAAGAACTCAACAAGTCAGTAAACGACCCTAATCAAATTGGACTTGTCAAAATAATACATAAAAAGATGATATATGACCTTAACATATTGCTGGCCTCAGCTCCAACAAAATAATCTTAAAGATTTTGGTCCTTGTTATACCACAATAAAAGCAGAATAGAGATTGGTTTACGAGTGCTAATAGGATATAATAAAAAGAGACAACTAATATTATTTTGGATTTTGAAAGTTATCAATGTAATAATATATTATTTCCCTAGCCCAGTCGCCAATACTTGTAGTCATCTGAATCATATTCAAGTATTGTTCTAGGATCTATTAACTTACTTCCTCTTCCATGAGCAATAGAACATCTTTCCTCTGGATAACATCTCTTCCATTCTATGTCAAACTTTGATTCATCAAATGTAGCTGCGTTTCTATTTCTGAGGATTGTTTTAATCTTTTCTTTAAGAACCGTAGTAGAAACATAATCTTCCTTAGGAAGTTCTTTCTTCCAAATTCTCTTACCAAAACCGTCATACTACTAAAAAAAGATTCAATACGGAGCAGATTCTTGTATTCCCCGAGTTTATAATAAGCCAATGCCAAGTCGAGTTTATCTTGTTTTTCGTGGCTAAGGGAGTTCATCTTTGCTAATGTAATATTCGGAGCTTCTTTCACGTCTGCTGTTCGTATAAAGGAGTATCCACTATAAACTTCCAGATTTTGACTATTTGTTAAGTCTATATAGGAGCATACTTGACAAATAGAGGCTTCAGTATCGAATGCAAAACACATTTTTCCTAACGCTTTATTGATTAAGTATTTTGATTCTTTTTCTGCTTCTTCCACAGTATTTGCTTCGATAATAATGGTTCCAACTGGTTCGTTATCTTCACGATAATGAAACAATACCTCATCGATCTTAATAATAGGACCTTTGATGGGATCTTTCTGCTGTATTACATCATGAAGAATATCAATATGAAACGAAAACTTCCATTTACCCATATTATAGGTTTATAATATAACCAGCATAAGTATTGATTAGCTGCCCTAATAATAAACTTGGTCAAGTAATGCATTATAATACTTTCCTTTCGTTCATTGGATATAGTATAAATAACGTTTTTGATTTCAATCCGCGGCATTAATATCAGTGTTCGTTAGGTTGACTATTAATAAAAGTTTTTTCGGGTTGCCAAAGTCAGATTAACTATAGTAATATTAGCCTTAGAAAGGTCAGTATTAGAAGATCAGCTCAACGATATGTATTATGTCTACCGTTAACAGATAAATCTCCAGAAACTTGGAGATTTCTAGTTTGTCTTAGGTCAGCGTTAGAAAGTTTAACATTAGTTAATCATTATGGATACGTATTTTTCGAGTTTTTTGCATGATAGTATATGATACAGAATATTCTATCAAAAATAAAATAAAGTCTAACCATCATAAAATATTGTTAAATGCTAACTACAAAATAATGTATAGAGTCTGCAGAATCCCTCACTCATGGAAAATACTATACAGATCGACGAAATGCAACTACATTACTTGCAGACTATTGTAGAGTAATCTTGAAAGAGATAGCCTGCCATTATCCTGGCTATGGAATCGTAAAACTTATTTCTATCAAACATAGAAATCTTCTTCTGGAAGCATATTGATAATCTGTGTTACCATCGCTGCTTTTTGTATGGATCTTGTTCTTGCTCTACATATTCCAATAGTTTTTTTAGCAAATCTCACAATGTCAATATAGTCAAAGATATTAATCTATTAGCTTAGTATCAAATAATAATAGCTCAATAACGATAAATTTAAGTTCAGATAGAAATAACGTAATTAGTATATATTACTTGATCACCATAACCATGGTTATTTCTTCTCTTCAATTAAATCTTCTTTCATTTCTGTGAATTCTTCTTCAGTTAGTATTCCTTCTTTTTTAAGTTGTGCAAGTTCTCTTAATTCATCAGCAATTGACACTTTGTCATTATCATTATTTTTAGAAAAGGTATTGTCTTCATCTTTTGAATTGTCAAATTCATTCTGTATATTTTCATTATCATTGTCATTGTAATTATTATTTTGACCCCCTAACGCTCTTAATTTATCACCTATATCTTCTGCTTTATCCTTTGCTTTTTCAGTAATTCGTTCTCCTTTATCTGATGCTTTAGAAGCATTTACTTCTGTTATTGTTACTATGGAGGATATTAATATCAATAATAGTAAACTAACGGATATCGCCTTCATCTTAATTTTTAGTAATCTAATCTAGTTTAAATATGTATTTTCACAATTAATATATCTTCTTTTATGGATCAATCTTATTGTTGTATTTCTTGAGACAATTCATATACATTAGAATAGTTTCAGTTTAAACACCATGTTTATAGTATATTTGTTATATAATGAACTTATAATACTATCATTATCTCTTAATATGCCAATAGATGATTTTCTAATCTATTTTAAATTCAAATTGATATTATTAGCAACAGAATACAGCTCCGTCTTTCTCTTTTCGAGGGATCTTTTCTATGTTTGCTCTTTGTAATTTTTTTCTTTAGCTGTTTTTTATTGATGAAATTTTTTAGTAATAAAAGACACAATTTCTTTTTTGTTTTTCGAGTTGTGCTATAAGTTCAGGATCAGTAGTTTCACTTATCATTTTATCGATAAATGAAGTGTCATTTAAATCAACATATTTCTTGTCAGACGTTGTTGTTGCATTTGTTTCCTTGTTAAATGAAATTGCTGGAACATGATTTACTCTTGGATTGTTGATAATAGTAGTTGGTTTACTGTTAAGCTCTACAGTGCCTTTTTCTTTTGCCTCAATTGTTTTTTTATCAATCACAAATTTCGTAGAATCATATATTGATGCCAAATATGGCTGGACCTGAGCTATATCCTTTAGTATTTGAACTCTCTTCCATGGATCTTTTTCTTTATTGTATTCTTCCCACATCTTTTTCTCTATTAGTTCAAGACCATCAATTCTATCTAGATGTTGATATTCAAATCCTAGATTTGCCATATGGTAGAGTCTTTCAAGTTTCTTTTCTTCAAGTTTCTTTTTATGTCTAAAGTATGTAGCTCTTGAAACAGAAAATCCATTATCTTTCATATATTGTAAAGCCTGTTCTGTTGATAATCGCATCCTGATTGTCTCTACAACTGCTTTTTCAGTATCACTCAATATGCTTAACATGAGACTAAAAATATCACCTTCTTATCTGCTATGCAAAACATTTGCTTTTTAAATCCATTAACAATATTGAATGAGCTCATATTGATAAACCTATTATCATAATATAGGTATGGATTCACAATATAATATTAATAAGAAAAGGTTAGCTTTATGTATTTCCTTTTCTATTTGTGCCTTTACAATAATATAATATATTAAACTATTACTATAACATCCTTGACTTCTATTTCATTGTCAAAGTTATGCATTTTTTAGTTTTATGTTTTTTCTAGAAAAAAATAATGGAAGTAGTTTGTTAGTCAATATTCTTAGATACTGGTCTAGGGATATACCTAGTACTGGTTCCTGAACCTATTCTCTCTATATCTAATACTTTGTATCCTTCCTTTGAATTTATCTACTATTGCTTGTGCTGATGTTTTTCCAACATCGAACCTTCTTTCTATATTATCTGTATTTTCTTCTATTACGATAAAGGAATATTGTTCGAATGGTTTCTCATTAAATTTGTTTGTTACTGGTCCCATTTCTTCAGATAGAATGAATCGTAATGTTTTACTAGTATTTGGTTCTATCCTGATATACTTGTTGTCTTTTTTTAATGACTGTTCTAATTTTTTGATATTATTTAATTCTTCTTCACTAAATTTTTCATTTGTCATTTTTTTATGTTACTCCACTTTATTTTTTGGTTTACTTTAACCATATTATGTATATAATATATGGTAACATATATACTTTATGGAATTGTTTATTTGTTACATAAAAATAAATTTTGGTGACTTGTGAAATGTTATATCTGATCTAACTGACCAATATGTTATTTAAAAAATTATTATGTTATTATAATTTATTCTCTTATAGTATATCTTTCTTTTTGCTTGACTAATAGATACAATCTTCTATAGTTATTGTCTATTTTTATTTTTTCTTGGCTCATTGGTCCTATTCCTTTATTCTCTGCTGTTTTAAGTGCATAACAGATTCTGGATTCAAAGTTTCGAGCATTATCCAACTTATTAAGAGAATCACATCTATCAAGCCATTCTCTTATTATTTGGTACGATTCTTGATATGATAACTTTTTGATATTTATTAGATATGGTGCCAATATAAGATCAACTATTATTTTTCTACAATCTTCAAATGGATTTTCAAGTATTTTCTCCTCAATCCATTCATAATAATAATTGAGGTTATTATGTCTATTTTTATTATGCCTTATTCTTATTCTTGCATTCAATAATATTTTTTGTCTATAATTATATGTCTCAATCTTTTTTTGTATTAGATATCTTCTAAAATCATATAACAGTTCTTTTATAGGTGGTCTATAACCATTCCATTGTTGTATGATCTTTACCTTTGAGTTCTCAAGAGTTGCATCTTCTCTAGCAAGACATTTTGAATTTAATGAATTTGGAATACGTAATAGACATGATTGAAAGGAAGGATTGTTGGCTTTATCTGCTTTATCGTTAGACAAGAAATCCTTGGCAAATCTTAAAAATTCTTCTGATGGCTTGTTGCTAGTATAAGTAAATCCTTGAAATTGTTGTATATGTTCTAAAACTATTGGACAGTAAACTGGTAAAAGAATATGATAACCATTACCACTCCATA
Organism: uncultured Nitrososphaerales archaeon; assembly: GCA_963840085.1. Lineage (GTDB taxonomy): Archaea > Thermoproteota > Nitrososphaeria > Nitrososphaerales > Nitrososphaeraceae > TH1177. The sequence goes on along the minus strand of CAWIYT010000272.1, from coordinate 899 downwards.
AGACTGTGGGATGTGCTGTAACATTCTTTCTGTCCATTGTAGTTGTCATCATCATCACCGATTAGTTTTTCTTTGATATTTTTTCAATGTTTTATTTAATGCTAGTTTTAACGATTTTTTGTTAAAGTTGAAATCTGCTAAATCCAAATCAATGAATAAAAAATTGGGAATCCATGTGGCATCTTCTTTCAAAATAGGAAAGGCATTGATTCTACAATCTACAAGTTTTGAATCTACAAAGGAATTGATAATATCTTGTTTGTTTTCTACAGAGAACTGCTTATTCTGGCTTTTTTGAGTAGAGATTTTTCTTGGAAAGATAAGAGGCTCTTCTAAATGTGATAGAATAAAATCAATTCCTTTTTCTATTTCTTTAGTATCTTTACAAAATTGTGCTAACTCTGGCTTGAAATCTTGTTGTTGCTGTAATCAATTTATTCATTGTCTCCTTCTCTCTTCTTGTCATCGTTTCCAATCAGTGAATCATATTGTTCTTTTGTTAACTCATAAGAACTCTTACTTTTTTCAGACAACTTAAGTTTAAATTCCGTTATTTCTTCTTCTTGTTGTTGCTCGCTAAGTGACGTATGTGACGTATATGACATTCTCTTTGAATCATTTTTATTAAAATTTTCAATATTTTTTTCATTTTTATTATTTGCCGAGATTTTGTGTACGTCACTTGCGTCACTTGCGTCACTTAGTCCGGAATCTTTTGTTTCTGTTTTGGGATCTAACCATTTCAAGACTATGGGTTTTTCCTGTACTATTTTTATGTTAGAATGATTTATCAAAAAATTCTCATATACATCGCGTGTTTTGTGGTTATGTTTAATCCTCAAAGACTTTTCACCATATCCGAAATAATTTGCAAGTTGTTTGTCTTCTTGACACATTTG
>CAWIYT010000271.1:0-18835 GCA_963840085.1 uncultured Nitrososphaerales archaeon | reverse complement strand
ACCTATTGGACCTTGTATACCTTGTGTACCATTGGGACCTATTGGACCTTGTATACCTTGTGTACCATTGGGACCTATTGGACCTTGTATACCTTGTGTACCATTGGGACCTATTGGACCTTGTATACCTTGTGTACCATTGGGACCTATTGGACCTTGTATACCTTGTGTACCATTGGGACCTATTGGACCTTGTGTACCATTGGGACCTGTTGCTCCTGTTGCACCAGTGTCACCTTGTGGACCTTCTGGACCTGTTGCTCCTGTTGCACCAGTGTCACCTTGTGGACCTTCTGGACCTGTTGCTCCTGTTGCACCAGTGTCACCTTGTGGACCTTCTGGACCTGTTGGACCTGGTGGACCTTGGGTTCCTGTTTTATTATCTCTATCTCTATGATCTTTTCGATCATCTTTGTCGAACTTAACATTTTTACAGAATTCAACTGAACTTACAAAAAAGCCTTCAAATGGACCTGTTCTACACTCGTATTTGTTATTATCGGTTGGATATTTGCTATATCTGTCACTATAAAAGTTTTGGCTATCATCAAATCTTGGTTTGTCATAAGATGGTTGTTGTGGACCATATGATGGTTTTGTATCATACCCTATCTCAGAGCTACTTGGATAAGGCACTCCATATGTTGATTCTGGGGAGCTGTTGTCATATTGTCCCATTCCTTGAGCCATTGCAGTTGAGAACATATTCATGTTTAGTGATGTTCCCATTAGCAATGATGCCATAAGAAAGAGACCAAATATTTTTGACTTGTACATGAAACATTTATTACTAACTTAATATAATTGTAGTAGGACACATTTTTCTTTGACGTTTTTATCTGAAAACTTTTTTACTAATGGTAAATTAGAATAATAAGTATTCTTTTGAATAAGATACTGATTGTATAGGGTTATATAAAAAACCAAACACATATTTTTTACTTATTATATATCACCAAGAAGATATTACTCATCAATTCTTATTAAAAATTATTTAAGTGTTTTGCTATTTAAGACACTTATATAATAAAAAAAACATACATGTGCAATTCACATTATTTGTTGAGATAATATCATTTGCCTAATGGTTTTCTAATTATATACTGACTAACATAATTTCGCTAATCTATTATTCTCATCACATATTTCACAATATCCGGATTAAATCTTGTAGTTCTATAATAATACGAAATTGTATCTTTTAGATCAGCAAACATAGGATAATAAGTAGAGAGTATATGATATTTACCCTCTCTCCAACATTCCTCTACTGCATTAAATTCTGGAGATCCTACTGGAAAATATTCCACTCTGATGGTATCCTTATTTGCATAAAGAAATCTTGTTGTAATCTTTGAACAATGTGGTGTTGCTCTATCAACAAATACGATGCATTTACCAAATCTTTTCTATACTTGTTTTAGGTAGTCAACAAATGTGATACTGTTGAATTCATCGAATTGTTTGAATAATTGTTTACCATCAAGAGATAGACAGCCAAATACAATTGTTCTTTTTCTGGAACCTGTTACAGTTATTTTGGGACGTTTGTATTTAGAAATCCATTTCTTTCTTCTGATTACATAATCATATACAAATATGGATTCATCCTGTACAAGTACCAGTCCAGTCTGATTTTAGATTCTCAATAATATGTTTTACTCTTTTTTGAATTTCATTTTGTCCTTTGCTGAGGCAGTATTTACAAACCTTTTCTGCGGTACTTTAGATTTTGAAACCCCACTTGTGTAATAGACGGTAAATATGTACTTCATGATATCTTACTCCTGTCTTTTTGTAAATAAGATCCATTACCTGTCTGAAATCCCATCCGGTATTACTTTCAGCCAATTCCTGTTTTATTTTTATCCTTACACCTTTTGGTACATCTGAAGGTCTACCGCTTCTTGAGTGGTCTTTTAATCCATCCAGTCCATCTTTATCAAAACTATGTAACCACTTGTAAGCCCACCAACATCTTGATCTGTTTAATTCATGTTCTGCTACAGATGCGCGCTTCTTGTTTGTCTATCTTGACACGTTTTACAAGTAGTATTCTTTCCTTTACATTACTGTCTTTTTCTTTCTTGGATGCATTATTTAGAACAGCGTTAATAGAGACGAGCAATAAGTAAAACTGACTATATATTAGGAAGCTAAATTGGTTATGGTAAAAATAATTAGATAATAGTATGAATTTATGTTAGTCAGTTATATATATCTAACTTTGAATATAATCTATGAATTTCATTTCTTAATTATCGTAATACACATTTGATAAAAGATAAAAAATAATTAGATTTATTCCATTTGTATTATTATGTTATTATCATCTGATCTGGATAAGGGGGCATTCTGATGCCGATGATTAAAATAAGAGTAGTGACTAAATAATTTTAGTTACAACCAATTGTAAACTAACAATCAATCTCTTTCATAGTTTATTAGGATTATACGATCTTATTTTAAAGATTTTCTATCAGTAATAACATGTTTTTATAGTAGTAGATGTAAAAACTGAATTTTTTCCACATATAGGACAAAATTTTCCTTCTGATTGTCTTAATTTATCATATTATCTACAGTTGAATAAAATTATACAAAAAAAAGCTACTCTATATCAATATCTTGCACGGAAAAAGTTTCCATAAAAAGGTTAAATAAAACCTTCACTATAAAAAGATTAATAGGAAATAACTAAAATGAATAAACAACTATAATTATTTTTAATAGCCGTAGTTGGAATAACTTTAATGATTTCAGTAATAGCAAATATACAATATGCCGAAGCTTCTAACGCTGGTTTTAATGATGGAAAAATAACGGGTTCAAATGATGTTACGAAATGATAGGGGGTTTGATGATAATTGTTCTAGTTCCAATTCGCTTTATTGCCTAGCATATATAGCTGGTTATAGATATGGTTATGAGCTGGGTAATTCAATCAGATAAACAATAAACTATTTTTTTTAATTCTTATAGTATATGTATTTATGGTCTTAGCGCTCACAGTTGTATATTTAGAAATAAGTGCTGAATGTCCAGAAGACTTTATACAGAATGAGGAAGACTGTCCAGAATAAGAATGATATGGAGAATGTCATTGTGATATTTAGTTTCAAAAATTTGGAATCAATTTATCCAAAATTAAAATTTTTGCGTCTAAAAAATTCATATGACCAAATTGTTTGTTTATAATTCAAAAGTTACATATCATAGATACTTCTAAAAAGGGTAGGTATTTTAATCAAGTTTATTACATTCAACAAAAAACTTTATATTATTCTAAACTATACCCCAGACAATTTTAACGAAAAAGTATATTATAATGACAATAGCGGTATTAATTATTGCAGCTAAAATAACAACAACAAATGTTTATGCTGTAAACCCTAAATCCCTATGTTCAGAGTACGGCGGTGATTGGTCCAACGGTAAATGTAAAGGTCTAAGTGGTGAGGATAAAGCAGACTATGAGGATGCTGTATGTAACGATCCCGAAGATACTGCAAAATACAGAAAGATTTGCGGTTGATGACTTTTAGATATTCTACACTTTAGAATCTAAGGTTTTGCAATTTTCTTTTTACATATCTTTTTTTATCCAAAAGACCTAAATTTGTAATTTTTTATGATTAAAAGTATTGAATGATATATTTAAAATCCAATTTTTCGGCATCGGAAAATATAATACTGTTGAAACTATTGCTTAATTGAATACACGAAGGATCAGCGTAAATTGTTGATTTTTGTAAAGACTCGAAACATATTCATAAAATATTTGTAAATCGAGATGTGTACAAAATATGTTTTCTATTGTCTCATAGTGAAACGCAGTTTATAAACGGGATCATTTTTTTGAACAAATTATAAATGATCTTGTTACAATTTTGAATCTTTAATAGTTAACTTTCTAATGATATCTAACAACCTATCATCTTCGGCTTGCGTATGATGGACGTCAAGATGAAAGCTCTTATTGTATTTGTACAGGGCTATCCAAGCTAGATCCTACAACTACTATCATATTGACATCGGAACAATCACAGGGATCTTCATCCTTTGGCTCTAAATAATCAGAATACCTTTTTCTTTAATAATAGATACAAATCTTCATTATCGATTTCTAATGTTTTAAATGATATTGGATTATATTGTTTAACATATCTTAGCTTGTTTTTGATTTCTCTATCAGCATTAAAAGATAATTCTCTTAGTCTATTGCACTTTTCTAACCATGATTTTAATATCTTATATGATTCTTCATAAGATAACTTTTTAATATTTACTAAATAAGGACACAATATTTTCCAAAGAGCATATTTCCTCCATCTTCTATTACAGCATCTAATAATTTCTCAATCCACGGTATCATATTTGAATACTAATTTGATTATCATTTCTAGATTTCTTTCTTAATTCTCGTTTTTTATCTACCAAATAAGCAAAAAAATCTCCTATTAATAATTTAATAGACGGTCTATATCCATTCCATTTCTGAAAGATTGAAACCTCTGTATTATATTTGGAATTTATTGATCCTGGCATTCTTAGTAAACATGATTTTAAAGATGGATTGTTATTTTTATCTGCTTTATCAAGTGAAAGAACCTTTTTTGAGATCGTAAAAATTCATTAAATAATCAAATCAGAAAATTCATTAAAGTACCTATAAATGATCTAATTCTATTCCTCTGTTTGGTTGGTAGATATGATAACCCCCGCCTGTCGATAATACAGTTGGTTGACCGTCGATCCTTTCTTAAAATTTAAGTGATTATTCATACATAATGATTTTTTTAAAATCTTGTTAGTCTATAATACTCTATGATTGTTTATTGTAGCTTTACTAAAAATTATTATTATCAGTTCACCTAATTCACATTGTGAATCACGTGAATGAAAGTGTGAATTGTGAATGAGGAAATGATTTTCATTATCTTGGAGAGCATAGAGATTCAAATAAAAATTATGATATATTGAAATAAAGAAAAATATATTATATTCATATTATTGATCCTTCGTCTTTGAGCTAATCAATTCTTGGCAATTATGAATAAAAATATATACATTTTCTATCAGGTTTACATCTTCATGTGATCTATATGATGTATATGATCTAAATTAATAGTAAGAATATTTTTTCATAATAAACCATAGTCCAAGACTGGAATTACTAAAAAAGTTAATTTTTATTTTTAATCATATAGATCATATGGATCATATTGAAGAGAATTCCAAGAGTTCTTCAATATACTTGAGGACAACAGGTTTTTCATTTATTATTTTGATATTGCTATTGTTAGTTAGTAAATCATAGACAGCTCTTAATTTATAGTTGCTTTGCAACTTTAAATCATCGCCAATGTAATCCCTTACCTGTTGGTTGTCTTGTTTTGCTTTTTTGATTAACTCTTGAAGACTGATCCCAGTTGATTTATGACTCTTCAAGATCTCTATACAGATTTTAACGGTTAAATCTCGTGGATTTTCAGGTATCTGGACTGCTCTTAAAAACTTACTAATCATTATATTATAATATTCTGCAGCTTCTTTTGCATCATTAACATCTACAACATCTTTTAGTTTTATTCTGGCTATTGCTCTTGCTATTCTGTATAGTGACTCTCTTCTTCTAGGAGTAATAAAAGGAGATCTCAATGTTGAAATATCAAAAAAATATTCGTTCAAAATAGATTTAGCCTCATCAGTAAATATGGGATTAAATCTCTTTGAATACGATATATGTTTCTTGATATAATTTGAATAATCTGGCTGTTTTTTATCTTCTCTTTCTGATTTTATATTTATGTATTCTCTTAATTCATCTGACTCATTAAAAGTAGAAAAGACGAAAATTAAATCAAATCTATCAATCAAAGGATTAATTGCAGGAATATTGTCTAAACTGATGGTTTCACTTTCTGAGCTAAAACTCTGTTGTCTTGGATTTGCAGATGCTAATATTGTAGTTGATGCTTTAATCCTTGCATTAATGGCATGTTTGTTTATAGTAAAATCTCCCTCTTCCATTACATCCAATAAATAAGCTTGCTCCTCTGGATTCATTCTCCCAATTTCATTTATTCCACATACTGATCCATTAGCTAATGATACTGCACCAAGTCTAAGGATATACCTATCGTTCTCTTCCTTTGATATTATAGCAGTTAAACCCTTACCAGATGAATGCTGTCCACTTTCAAATCTTCCATTAGATTCTAACTGACAAGCGGATCTTAACAGTGTAGATTTTGCAAGTCCTGGATTACCTATTGCAAGAACATGAATTCTTTTTCTATTTCCTATAGCATCTAAACCGCTATTAACTAGGCTTAGCAGTAGTCCCTTCTTGGCAAATTTATGTCCTATTACATTAGAAAAAGACATGTCTACAAGTTTGTCAATAAAATTATTGTCTGGACCAGTATTCTTTGTAAATTTTTCAATTGCCTCGATATCCATCTTTGAAAGGGAAGTTTCAGGCTTATTTTGATATTCTAGTTTATTAGAATGTAAAACAGAATAGAGTTTACCCTGTCTTTTATCTTGTGTTATATAGATATTTCCTGATATTACTACTTGTTCTCCTACTACAATATTAATAGTATCTTTTCCAAATAAAAGAACAGATAACTGATCTGTCTCATTAAAATTACTAATATCTTGTAATGTTATTTTGACGGCGTTAACGTATAGATAATTTTGGGAGATTGCATTCTCATTACAATCTGAACATTTCATGTTTGATCTAGGTTGAAACTCTCGCTTGTCAAGAATAATCTGTTGAGAATACTGACATCTATTGCATTGAGCATTGATTTCTGAAATCATCTTGAATAATGATGTTACACTTACAATAGTTCCACTAACTTTTGTTTCACCTTCATCAGACCGTAACGCTTCTGCAACTGATAATATCGGAATAGAAGTATGGGGCTCTTCTAACTTAAAATTATTATTCTTATCATCATTCTGTTCTACTACTAATTGTTCTGATAATATTTTTGCTATTAGATCATTTTTGAGAGATTTCTTTTTATCATCGTTAATATTGTCATTTATTATTGTATAGGCGCTATCATAACCTTGTCCATCAATAAATTTTACCTTAAGAATAGAAGAAATACTGTCACGATATAACTTAGAATTAACGTCTTCAAAAATTCGTCCATATGCCTGTTTAGCAATGTATGCCCTTGTCTCTCGTTCTAATTGCGAAAGAGCTTTCAATGTTTCTAGAGATAAATCTAATAGACTTATCTTTAACCATGGAATATCTTCCTCTTTAAATACTCCAATCTTTTGATAATGGACAGCTCTATAGTAGTATTTTCTATCATCAATTATTTGTGGATCTTTTGAAAAGTCGAGATCGAGATCATAATCATAATAGTTTTTATTATCTGTAATTCTATTATTTTCAATTTCTTGTTTATATTTTTCTTGATTAATTTTTATCGATGCTAGTTCTTTCTTGATTCTTTCTGTAAGCGCCGAATCCGTAAATGTTGTATCAGAGTCATGGATATTGATATATTCAGTCATAGTCATCATCTTCATTAGAAATCAATTTTAGGCTGGAATTCTTTATGTTGTTATTTATAGCAAATTGGATGGCTTTAATTCTTGATGTTTCGTCTGTTTGCTTTCTTAAGTCAGTATTTACTTTTATTGGGTTAAACAAAAGAATGACTTTTTCCTTTATTTCCCGTTCCAAGTTTTTCACTTTCATAAGAAAAAAAAGAATTTTATGATAAAAATGTCTTACATTTACCTATGCCAATGCATGGTAAAAGATCCAAATTTGTACATGGTTACCAAATCTTTTATCACCTTAATAAAGAGAAGAAAATAGGTACTCCCAATAACTTAACTTATGAAGATAATGAATCAACAAGTAATTCATATGATGGAAATAATTTAAATGCCAAGCAAGGCGGCGAATCTGTTAGTACAGATTTTAGACGTTTTACTTCTGAAAAAAAAGGAAGAAATTTCTTCAAGTAAGGAGACGACTATTAAATATAGTTTTGAAACTTTGCTTCAGAGAGATATTATGAAATATTGTCTTGTTATTGGAACTAATGAATTATTCAATTCTAGAGAATTATCTAAAGACTGGATTCTAAAGGAAAACAAAGGCTATAAACAATATTATTCAGAAAATACAGCAAAAACACCGATTGGCGCTAGAGTGGAATTGATTGATCCAACAATAAAAGACTATCTAGATGATTCTGTAAAATTAGGATTGTTATTATCAATTAAAATACCAGCACACAATAAGGAATTAAAAACGGTGCATAAATTCACTGATTTTGGAAAACTAATTGCTCTTATATTGGAATTAGATGATCCTAAGTCAAAAAAACTTCCACAAGCTATTGTTGATGATATATTTCAATTGTTTAATCAATGGTTTGATAATTCTGACTCATCCAGTGACAGATTCTGTTCAATTTTTTATAAAAAATTATATGAAAAAGGTATTTTTAATATTGTTATTAATCACTATAATAAAGTATTACAAAATCCATTTATAAAAAATAGATTTGAATTTATAGAATCTTCTTTAGTGATACAAACCGGAGAAAGATTCATCCGTCCTTTGGAAAATATACAAAGAATCTTTAAATGAACGAAAAAGAAAAAGATCCTAGAAAATATAACCTTTTTCTCTTTAATTTAAAGAATCTTATTGAACGGTTACAGGAAAATAAATGTCGGGTCTACAGTACAATTTGAATCTTTTAAATATCTCTATAGAGAGAATGAAAACATAGCAGTTCTAGAAGGATTTTGTTCTTATTGTAAAAAATTCACAACTATACCCTATCCGACTGAGAGACAACCTTGGAAGATTATCATCTTAGAAAAAATACAGTTCAAATATGTACCAATTGTGGTGAGAGATTATTGGATTTTGAAATAATAATAGTGGATAATAACAACCATTGATTAAATTATTTGTTAAGGTATTTAATAAAAGTGACTTTGCTTGAATAACCAAAAATTTAGATTTGATTTCTTCGAGAATATCTTTGAAGAGAAAGAAAAAAAATATTCAGAACCTGCATTACTTTATCAAGACATTTTATTATTACTTTTGAATAGGAATGATCAATTTGTTAATTCATGGAGATCAATGAAGAACTTGAAGCAATTCATGAATTTCAATATAAAGATGCAAAAAACAAAGAGAAATCACTATATGATAAAATGAGAAATAGACAAGCTAGAATAAATGGCTATTTTAATGATTTAAAAAAATATGAATTTTTGGTATCAAAACCTACAACTGGCAAAAAAGGAGGTATCAATACTAATGAGTATCAGTTAACAAAGTTTGGGTATATTATTGCATTAATAATTAAAAGTGAAAGATATGGTACTAACAAACAATTTTATGAGGAATTATTTAGATTATTAGAATTATATTTCAACGATCAGCCTTCTTCATTCGATAGATTTTGCTTAAAATTTATTCCACAGTGTATTGAGGAGAATGTCTTTGATGAATATTTTGAATATTTTAAAGAAAAATTTCTTTTTGGTATTGATATTCCATTAGACAAAGATCTTTATATTAGAATGATTCTTCTTGGTACCTAGAACAGAAAAGCCAAAGTTATTTCAAATATGGAAAGACTCTTTTGATAACTTATCTGATTATCAAAGGTCAATTTTTAAACATAATATAAAAATCATTTTTGAAACAATAATGCAAGAAAAATCAACAAGTATAGTCCAATATGAAGATTATAGGTACACTCAGAAAAAACGAGAATATTATATTTCTAGAAACTAAATGTACTCATTGTGGAATGCACAGTTATAGTCTGATTCCATTTAATTTATTTATACAATCATATTTCAATGCTAACAATTTTTCAGGTATTATTTCAAATTTTATTACAACATGCATTGATAGGAATAAACATAGAGTATTATTTCCGTTCGAAGATATGAAAATATAATAGATTACATAGAGAATAATTCAAAGTTTAACTATCAATCTGGTTTAGTATTTTTTATTTTGTTGATTACCTAAAAATAAAGTGTTTCTTCACTATATTCTTTTGAAAAATAGTTGATGGTAGATAGCTTTTATAGTTATGTTAATAATAATTGAAATAGTGAAGAATAGATCAGTGTTATTTAGCAATTCCGAATTTGAATATATCGTTGGAAAAAAGAAATTCTCTATATCATTTAAATATAAAATAAATAGAGCCAATTAAAAAAGAAAATTACTTTATTCCTAGAAAACGATTTTTCTTTATTATTACAATCTGGTTTAATAAATTCAAATGATCTCTTTATCTACTATTCAACATAATAATTGTCTAAATCTTGGTAAGGAACAGCTCAAGTATCCTTCATATGAATCTTAATATTATAGAATCTTTCATTAGATGAAAATTAATCATATGTAATTATAATTTTATTTACTTTGGTAATTTTTTATATTCAAATATTAAATCCAGCCGTTCAAAGAATTAGATGCAAAAAGATTTAAGAAGATTTTCAACCTATCATAGTGTTTTTGTATTAATTTAATTTATTGCTTTTAAAATTAAGCATTTTAACAATATTCTGTTCCGGTATTTTTTATTTATTTGGGAAAGTATTGTTTAGTTTCTCCTACCATATGTTCTGCAATTCTGAATGCCAACGCAGAAATCATCAGAGATGGATTAACTCCCAATGCATTAGGTATAATTGCACCATCTACGACATATAGATCATCATATGGCTGACCTGTATCTTTGTTAAAGACCTTTCCAAAACCATTTACAACTCCCTCTAAAACCGTATTTCCCATAGGGCATCCACCTAAAGGATGCAAAACGAATTGAGCTTTTCGATCTTTTCCCCAAAATGGAATAATCAAACTATTATCTCCATTCTTACCAATTTTCTGAGCTAACAGTTTCATAAATTTTATTATATCAGTAAATACCTGTTGATTCAGATCATAGTTTTGTTCTAAATCTAATTTTCCATTATTGTTTAGAACTAGTTTTCCTTTTGCTTCATCAACTCCAATTCCGCCTAACATGAGGATTCTAGAGACTTGTTGTTCTGGCGATTCTGCAGATTGGAATAATTTAACCATCTCAAGAATTTTGCTCAATATAAAATTGGATGATGAGAGAATCCGCTCCCTCAATCCAATTCAATAGCATCGGTCTTAATTGTTCATTATTAAGTAACTTAATAATCTCATTATTAAGAAATTCATTGATTAGATTATGTTTTGGAAAAATGGAATTACTTTCTTTTTCTTTTAGCATGATATTAAATAATCTTGCAAAAAGCTCGGCAAACATTTTTGGGATTCCCTCATCTTCTATTGAAAATGAAAATTTGGTAGGATTTTTGTTCCTAAATCTTGCGATGGATGTAGTTATTGGTCCTCTACTTGCATCTACAGTTTCCTTTGTAGGACTAATAACACCAAGCAAATCGCCATTCGTAGAAAATTGCATTCCTAATTTTGGACTAAGAGATAGTTGGTTTTTTGAACGCAACAGAATTTCAGTTGATCCTAATGACCCTGCTGCAAGAATTAGCCTTTTGGATGATATTATTTTTAAAGAGTTGCTTGGACCACTTCTATGATCTTTGTATCTTATTTTATACTTATACTCTGGATCATTTTCATTTAGAGCTTTTTTCTCGATACTTTGTACTTCACATAATGGAAAAATATCTAGAGGTATCCCTTTTTCAATAGCTCCATGAATCTGTTTATTTAATGTGTGTCTTGCACCTGGTATACATCCGAGTACACATCTTCCTTGACGTTGACAGACATTGGTTTGTTTTGAAAGATCATTTGTCTCCGAGGTAGAGGGTTTCTTTACCTCAAAATTATTAGTAACAGGATTTTTATCAAGCATAAATGAATTGAATGGTACTTCTGTTATGGACAGATTTGCATCCAAATCATTAGAATTGCTGATCTCAATCTTGTTTTCTGGATCGGTTATAGTGGAAACTGCGTTTTGAAAAACTTTTGCACGATCTAGTTTAAATCTACCAAGGCTTGCTGTAGTTGTAATTTTAGAAACACCTATAAAATTCTCTGCTATTTTAAAATAGTCAAGATCTTGATTGTTTATATCAGACGGATCGTCAACATATCTACTGGCATCTGTTACCATAAACATCTTGATATGTAAATTTTGTATCAAGTTTTTTAGTATTTGCAGCATCAGTTTGAATTGACCAATTCTGATATATTTCTGGTTCTGGTTTTTCAGTTACATTTGTATACACTAACGAACCCCCACCTACACCACTCGATGTAATAACATGAACATTTTTCATTGGTCTATAATCATAAAGACCTTTTACTTTGTTGACAGTTGTTGAATTACCAAAAACTTTGAAGAGACCTTCAATGTTATCAGGATAAGCCCAAATATCGTACGGCATATCATGATGTTCAAGATATTCACGTATAGTTTCTTTATTGTTGATTGTACCTTCAGCTGATGATGGTATTTCATGACTTACCCACCATTGTCCCCTTTCTAATATGCAAACTTTTTTGCCATCATTATCTTGTTTATACTTCTGACCCAAGGTTAATGAAATAATTGTTCCTCCAAAACCAGATCCTATAACTACTGTCTCATATTTTTCATCAGGAATTTTTAGTGGAGTCAACGATATTGTGATAATTATATCGTCTAGAAACTGTAAAGGAAGTCCTACCCATTCAATGACATTTCCCTGAACAATTCTTTTTTTATAAAGATTTTTGTTGTTAAATCTGTCCTGATTATCTCTAACAGATGTAAATTTCTTAGTTGTTTCAACCAGAACTAAATGAATTGTCTCAGTATCTATCGGTATTATTTGATCATTTAATTGAATGTTAAAATGACCATTTTGATCAGGAATTTGAGGTTGAGTTAACAATCGTGGATTTCCATGTACTAAATCAAAAACTTTTATTTCTACTTCAGATAAAGGAGAACCAGTTGAATCTTTTAACTCCCCTTTGAGAATTAACATAAAAACTTGGTCATCTAGTAATATTTAAAAGATTTGCACAATCTGATTATTTATTGTGAATAGACTAGTTAGTTGCAGATACAAAAAGAATACTATAGCTTTGTTATATCTAGAATATTATTATAATTCTTAAATTTTTAGACGCCTCAAAAATTTTGAAGTAGTTGAGAATAGTTAGCTTTTATAATTAAGTAAATATCAGTAGAAATATTGGAGAAAAGACAAGTATTACTTAGCAATTCTGAATTTGAATATCTTATAGAAAATAAGAAATTCTCTAAATCATTTGAATACAAAATCAAATCTAATATAAAAAAGAAGATAAACAAACTAGTTATTTTGGAACTCCCTTTATTGATAGAAAGTGGACTAATCGATAAGCAACTAATTGAAAGATTATTTAATAATACAAATATAAATAATTATATGTTACCAATACTTGGTAAGGAAAAGGTCGCGGGATCAAATCCCGCTCAAGGCTCTGAATCCTCACTTCGAGTCCACTCAAATGAATATGAAGAAATTATTGTAAAAGATGTCTCTAGGATTAATTTTGTTAGCAATGGTAATAAGCATCAGACTACTAGTATTAAGTCACCTTTTGAAATGAGAGATCTTTATAGCAGAAAAAAGAGGCTAGATTATTGGACTGAAAGAATTCATAAAGATCTCGATGGGAATGATAAAAGTGACTTGGTAAAATTTCTTGAAATAATGGAAAAAAAAGACCAAGCCATACTTACTATTATAAAAGGTATTTCTACAATGCTTCAGTTAAGAAAACAATTCAACAAACCTTTTTGTCAAGTCACAAAAGATGATATGAAATTATTATTCAAATGGATGGATGAAAAAGGCTACAAGGTAGAAACGCATGAAAAGTTTAGAGCAGTTTTAAAGAAATTTTTCAAGATGGTCTATGGAAATAATGAGTGTTATCCTGAATCGGTAAAGTGGTTCACTGTAAAAGTTGGAAAGGATAAGAAAAGCCAGGAAAGACAATTAGACCTCAATGAATATTTAGAAGAAGAAGAAATCAAAAAGATAATTGATGCAGCACCCACGATTCAGAAAAAAGCATTTTTAGCCTGCCTCTATGAAACAGGTGCACGTCCTGAGGAATTCTTACGGTTAACTAATTTAGATATTAAAATCGATACTAACGGTGCAGTATTCATTTTAAGAGGAAAGACAGGTGAAAGAAGAATAAGAATCGTCTCCTTTGTCCCATTATTGCAGCAATGGTTGAATATTAATCCATTAAAATATGAAAAACAATTCCCATTATGGATAACTGAGGCAACGAATAGAAAAAATCAACCTCTCGGATTGAGAGGTGCTGAAAATATCATTTATTATGCAATGACTGCTGCAAATTTAAATCATAAACATTCTAGATTGTATTTACTTCGCCATAGCCGTGCAACTTATCTAGCCAGTCATCTAACTGAAAGTCAACTGTGTGTATTTTTCGGATGGACTCATGGAACTAAAGTGTTGAGACGATATATCCACATGTCAGGTCGAAACCTGGATAACACTTTGTTATCAATAGCAGAAGGTAAACCTGTAATAAAAGAAGATGATTATAAGTTAAAAATTTTTAAATGTAATAGATGTTCTGAAACTCTAAGTCCAACAATGCAGTTTTGCGGTCGTTGTGGATTATCTACAAAATTAGCAGAGCAATATACAAAGGAAATGACATTAGAAGAGGAAAAAGAGAAGAAAGACCAAGAACTAATTATCATGAAAAGACAACTTGATGAAATACAAAAACAGGTTAGCAGCCTGATATTATCTTTAGCAACTATAAAAGATCAAGACCAACTTAATCAAACGGCAAAAATATTGTATGATGCAAAAATACTTAATGTTAAATAATTACCTTTTTTTTTCCATATTTCTCTAAGAAATGTAGGAAATAGCATTTCTAAAAAAATATCTACAATAAATCCATATTTCTCAAGTAAAGGCTTGTATTTCTCGTTAACATTTTCAAATTCATAATCAAAGAGATGTCTATTTTTAATAATAATTTTATCACGTTCATCAATAACTTTTTTATAATGCATGGTAAGTTCACATTTTTCATTCTTTTTGATGTTTAGTTCTTCTTTACGTCTATCCATCATTGTAAGATATCCATAGGATCTTTCTTTTAATTCCCATACCAAATTTGCATATATTTTTTTTTGTATTCTTTGATCTGTTCTTTTTTTATTGATTTATATTTATCTTCTTTCTGAAACGTATAAAAAAGATCATAAATATATGCATATTCCAATCTATCCTTTACGCATACATTAAAAGACAATATGCAATTTGTAACAAACTCTTTTAGTAAATCATCTGGAATTGTATATCTTGTTTCACTTTGAGTTTTACAGTTTATTTTTAAAGGCTTTATTATTGGAGGATTATGACTCAGTAATTTGTCAAAAATTCGTTGTGCTTCTTCTATAGTAAGATTAAGATATCCAAATAACTCATTATTACCGTAATTGATTTTGGTACTTGGTAAAAATGCTTTCTTATTGGGAGAATCTGGATTTTTTGTGGAAATCTTCCTTATAACATCATTTAAAGATACAGAATGAATGGTTTTTCCACCATACATAAAGAATTGTTGTGGATTGGAAGGATTACGGATTTCTAATAATCCTGCTTTGGGTTTATGATATTTTCTAGGCTTATAGACACCTAATGCCATTAAAGATAAAATAAGAATAATACTTTTTTTGTCCTTTTCACTCCAAATGTTTTTCTGTATCTTAATCGTATTTTTTCGTCTTGAATCAAGAGGAAGCAATAAGGAATTTTTTCTATATTTTTGGATTGATAGTTCTGTTAGATGTATAGGATATTCTGGAGTTTGTTTTATTATTCCAAAGTTTCTTAAATATCCGATCCATCTATCAATAGTATTTTTTGCAAAACCGGATATTCTCACTAATTTATTACGACTTATACTGTATGGCTCATGTTCATAAATTATATCTATAATCCTATATCCTATTGTGTTATTGTAAGTTCGCATTTTAAGTGGCCTACTAATGATTAAAGTAAAGTTTAGCGGCCTTCCTGATAAATAATACTGACAATAAAAATGTCAGGAACTATAATTGAAATTGTAACTATCCCTGAAAAAAAAGGGAAAAAGATACAATGTAAATGCGGAAATATATGGACTTATTGTGGAAAAAATCAGAACTACTGTTCATGTTCCAAATGCAGAACTACAATAACAATCAACAAGAAAAATAAAAAAAATCCATTGCATGCTGATGTTCGAGTTGGTCGCTCCACTCAACATGCAATGGTAATAGAAAACCACCCTATAGGAGAGGGTTCCCACGAATATGTTTAATCACAAACTAGAAATTAAATCTTTTTCTAACGAAGTTAATAATTCAAAACAATCCACTCCAATTAATACGCATACAATAAATACAATACCCTTAGAAGTTGCAAGAGTATCTATCTGTCTTACTTCCAAGCATAATGACTGTAATGGAAAATATATTGATTCTGTTAGTGGTAAATATTTTATTAAATGTCTATGTAAATGTCACAATCAAAAATCAACAAAAGAGGAAGATGATAAGTATAGATAGAAATTCAGATATTGTAGAATCCCAAAAGTTCCATAATAGTTCACGTAATTCAAATAGAAAACGTAGTAAGTCATATTCTTCTATAATAGACGATATATGTTGGTGCGGTCATGATAGAAATTTTCACAGTGGTTTGAATCAATGTAATGAGAAGGACTGTAATTGTTTGGAGTTTTCGCCATGACAACTGAGTAATTCTGACGATATGATCAAAAAAGAAACCCCTTCTCACTTTTTTATCCCTTTAGAACTTGGTAAAAAACTACAAGATGAGGGAATAATTAACAGTTTTGTCAAAGATACAAGGACTAACAGTATTATTTTAGAACTTAATCATAAATATGATCAAACTAAAGTTATTGTTTCAATAAATATCAAAGAAATGGGAAAAATTTCTAAAATCAGTTGAAGAAACACTCAAAGATAAAGATATAGGAATCAGTGATAAACATATTAGGCTTATAAAAAATGCTTTGGATGATAATCATGAAATTATTATTGGCATAAGTGACGCAAGTAACAGAAGTAACCAAGCAGAAAATGATTATGATAATATTAATACAAAAATAATAATAAAATATCCTGATGATAATGAAAAAGAAAAAGATGAACAAACAACTGGTAATGATAATGATGATAATAACCTAGAAATAATTTCTCCTTCACAGGCACTTAGAAAAGATATAGGAGGAAAGCACCAAGTCAAAGGCACTATAACATCAATATCCAAACCTTTCAAAATGGTAATGGTAATTCATTTTTATTGTAATCACTGTAAGAAAATCCAAGACTTTATCTTTCCTCTTCCAGTATTTGAAATTCCCCAACATTTTATTCCTATATGTAAGAATTGTAAGAAATTAGGTGAGAATCGTCTATTTAAACCAGTTTATATTAATGCTATGAGTATAGAAATTCAAGATTCCGAAATATTCAATGATCTCGAGATGTTACCAGGTTTTTTATTTAACCAAAATACTGAAGGTATTAGAGTAGGAGAGACAGTAATAGTTAAAGGAATTATAAACATTCTAAATATTAAAAAAAGACATTTTGCTTATTTTTATACCGAGTCGATTCAATATCTAAATAGAGAGGATTTCACTTTAACAGAATCAGACATAAGGATAAACAAGAAATTTGTTAGTATCCACAAAGATCATGTTATAGATAAACTGGTCTCAATGTTAGATCCTTCGATTGTAGAAAATGATCTTGCTAAAAAAGGTGTTTTAATTTCTGGAGTAAATACATCTGAAAAGATAGGAGAAGATTCTGAGCATATCGACATTTTTGTTTATCGGTCCTCCAGGAACTGGCAAAACCAAAATATTACGAAGGGCTACTGAATTGGTCCCGGGCAGCAGTAACGCAAGCGGACAATATTCTTCTGGAAAAAGTTTAACAGCAATAATAGACAAGACAGACAATAATACATTCTTACGGTTGGGTTTAATTCCTAGGTCTAGAGGTGCATTTTGTGCAATAAATGAATTTGGAAGACAGAATTCAGAAGATCAGGATAAACTGTTAGATGTAATGCAAGAACGATGGTTTCCATTTGATAAATATGGAATACATGCTGATATATCAGCACCAACTGCCATACTAGCCTCAACCAATCCAATCAATAAAGATAAGTGGATAAATAATGGTAAAATTGACTTCAATGAGTTCCCATTTTTAGAACCTATCAAAGATCGTTTCGATTTGATATTTGCATTTGATGATAAAAAAACACAAAAGGAAAGGGATGAATTTGCTGACAAATTATCTGAAATTGAAGCAAAGAAAAAACGAAATGAATTACCTAACTACACACCATTTCTTATCAAATACATACAATATGCAAAGCAATTCAATCCTGTCTTAACTGACGAAGCAAGAATTATGTTAACGGAATTTTATAAGAATATAAGTAATACTGGTTTTGGTTCACCTAGAGTTCTTATTACTTTAAACAAATTAGCAATAGCAGTAGCAAGACTGAAACTAAAAAATGTCGCAGACGAAGAGAATGCAAGAGAGGCAATGGAATTCTATAATGATATACTAGTAAAATTCCAAAAAAGTGTCATTATATCGAAATCACCCAAATATATAGCATATGAAAAAGGAGTAAAAATAGTAGAGCGATTTCAAGAGTCTGGTGGTGTGACTTTGGAAGAACTATTTGAAAGAATGTG
>CAWIYT010000270.1:0-52915 GCA_963840085.1 uncultured Nitrososphaerales archaeon | reverse complement strand
AGGCTTCAGGATACCAACTACCACTGTCTGAATATATTGTATATCTGCCATATTTTTCAACTAACGAATATAGAAAGTGTTCAGCAACAAGCATATTCTTATGTCTTGAAATGTAAACACCAAGAACAACTCTATATGTATTGGTTCGACTGCTGCTACCCATAACCATGCTTTTGTATTTCCGATTTATACTATTGTTTCGTCTATCAGAAATGCAGATACTCCTCTTTTACATGGATAGATCTGTTTAGGATTGAACTTTTGTACCTCTCAGACAGAAACATAAGACTTTGTACAAATGGTTCTCTTGCTCTTGATACATTACAAAAACTTAATCCCAGAAAATACAAATATAATCCATACATAACTATCTCGCTGGATATTCTCTCACGTTTAGAAGATAGACTCAATAGAATATGCGAGGATGTTAGGATAGACTCAATAGAATATGCGAGGATGTTCTCAGCTATATCTCTTTTTTTGCTTAACTTAACATCCATGAAAATCTATCTGTATGCTAGTTATCTTTTGTATCCTGTTTAGCCATATTTGTTATGCTTTTCTATCTATTAAGCATTGTTAACAATAGCCTTCGCTAGTGATGACAACAATCCGTCTTTTCCATTCCAACTATTGCTATGTTTGTCTAATTACATTTCAGATCCAATCTTCTTCAGTTTCTCTAGTTTTTACTCATACCTGGTCTTGTTCATGTACCTGTACAATTGGCGTCTAGTTAGCATGTACCATATTATAACAAGCATCTCCTTTGCTGTTGCAACTATTGCTTTTTCATGTCCTTTTCTCTGTTTGATTCTTTCATAGAATGTTCTCATATATTGGTCATTTCTTGTTACTGATAGTGTACACTGTACTAGGATCCACCTCAACAATGGAGACTCTTGTTTGGTTATTCTACCTGTTTTTGTCTTGCCCGATGATTCTCTTGTTGATGGTGATAATCCTGCATAACTAACAAGTTTCCAAGGTGTTGCAAATCTTTTGATATCTACTATTTCTGTGGATATTAGCATTGCAGAAAATATGTCTATACCTGTTATACTAAGTATCTTTACATCTTGACTATCATTCCAGGCATATTTTGCTATCTCTTTAGATACTATTTCTATCTGGTTATCTATAGATTCTATTGATGATAGTGTTGTATTCAATATTATTTTGTCTATTGGTGAAACTGAGAGCGATTTTAGACAGTTAATTCCAGATTTTCCAAATATATCTGTCAGTTCTGTTCTATACTCATATTTGTCTAAAATTGAGTGTATCTTGTTTGCTAGTTTTGTCCTAGTTCTAGACAAGGCTATCCTGTGCCTGACCAGGCTTCTTTTTTCCCTGAATTCCTTTACAGGTACATATGACTCGTATACCAATCCAGTTCTCCGCAGATCAGATAATATGCATGCATCAAGTTTATCTGATTTTATCTTTGCTTACGCTATTATCTTTGTTTTGTATGGATTTGCTAGTATTGTATCTATTCCATTATCTTCCAGTGTATCATGTATTCTCATCCACATGTTGCCTGTAGATTCCAGTACTGCATTACATTTTTTTGTTCCATGATTGTGTATCCTTTTAATCAATTCTAATATTCCCTGAAAATTGTTACCAAAGAAGAATTCATCCAGTATCTTTCCTCTGTCATCTTTTAGAGCTGCCCTGCATTTTCTCTTTCCAACATCTATTCCAAGATGATTCAATTTTCTTTTTCATTCACCTTCTTTTTTAGTTCTTGTTGTTGGCTAACAGGTGGCAAACATCCATGCATCCTCTAAGGGTACTATGATAGCCACTCAATCATAAGATACGGTTCAGTCAGGACCTCACTCTCATACGGAGTATGTTAAGTTTGAACCTAGCCAACATACAGTAATGGAATATACTAGAAGATTTTCATATCGTCAGGACCTTAAAATCTCACAGAAGCCTTTAATTGTGTTTTTCTTTTTGTAACTCTCATTATTAAATTTCAAAAATCGTTTTAAATTCTGAATTTTGTTAGCAAGTTTTTTTAATAATAATACCAAAGTAAAGATTAATTCTGAGTTTATATCATTATTGCTTCATGAATTCTATAAAAAATGATAGGATTGGAGGCTCTGTTAAGTTAAGCAAAAATAAGCAAGTAAAGTAAAAAAATCTTCTAAAATTGAGCATAGAACAAAATAGAAAAGTAGAATGTATGACTACTTTAATCCTTAAGTTAACAGGGCCGGATTGGAACCCAGAGTTCAATGGGGCCAGTGGGATTTGAACCCTTCTATACCAATTAGCCTATATTTTCTAATTCTATTTACTTATAATATCATATAATCAGGAAAAAATATTTGCTATCGTGTTTAATATATATAATCTTAAACTACTTTAAAGTATTCCAACAGCGATTTGATTAGAAAATATATGCTAAGTGGTATATAAAGTGCGACCAGTTACTTTCAAATTGATTTACAAATTCTGATTATAGAATGCTTAAATCAGTCCAGGCCGCATCTGGAGTAAACCGATAACGGTTTTAAAATAAGATTATACTGTAGATTATACTATTATATTATATTTAGCTTTTATTATTAAAAATTGGATTTAAAATTGTTCTATTATAAATAAATAAACTGTTCCTATGAATCTACAAATTTTATAAAAACATAGGTTTACCATTATCTCCCATTAGTTATTTTATAAATCATTGTTTTTGAAAAAAGTAAAAGTTAAGTAAAATATCCTTAAATCCAAGTCAGAGTTTTTTTGAATTAATTATTTATAGTGTTTCACTTTAGCATATTAAGGAAATTTAAATGATTTATTTTGATAGGAAAGTTTATTAAATTTTTCAATCTTTTTTGATTAAATTATCTTTAGCAAGACTAACTTCCACGATCCATTCACATTGAATATTAACTTTGTCATGATGTTTCACTACTGCTTCATGATCTGGTGCATCCAATAAACAAAAACAAACACCATTTTCCTTGTTATACATCAGATTTACATGTCTAACTCCAAATTCATCTATTGGCAAATCCACTAATTCCTTAAGATGGTCTTCTTTGAATGGTACTTTATGAACGTCTAAAAATATTGGCACAATATCAATAAAAGATTATGTTATTTAAATAATTTTAAATAATATATAATAAAAGATGGAAATCTCTTTACCTAAATTTTTATACATTGAGTGATAATTATAAATTATTGGATTCATTTGACAATAATCAATTTTTGCCAGAGTTAAGATGTGAACTACCATGATAGTAGAAAAGCATTAAATCAAATGTCTGAAATCATATCAAGATACTACAAAAACTCTAGAGTCTGTATTTGATCATAATTGGATTCATATTTTAGTCGAAAATCCACTCTTTTTTAATATTCTAGTTGATTTTAAAATTAAACAAAAAGATATAGCTGTAAGATTTATTACAACTATTACACCTGAAAATATATCTGATTGTACCAAACTGATGAAATTTGTTGAGTTAAGGCATACTGATGCTATTATAGGTTATTTAGGAATTTCTGATCAGAAAGCAATTCTTTAACTATATACGACCTATTTCGAGACAAGAAAATAATAAAAGAAGAAAGCAATAATAATTTACAATTATTAAATTTTATTCATATAACTAACAAAAACTTTATACAAATGCAATACATTTTTTTTGAAAAACTTTGGGAGTCGTCTATTCCAGCAAATGAGAGAATTGCTGAAATTAAAAGAATAATGTTTGACAATAGCCTATTAAATACAAATATCAGAGACTTGCACACAATAAAGGAAGTTATTCCTAAAGTTATTCAATCGGCGGTTGAAGAGATTCTATTATTCTTTCCATCAACTAATTCATTCTGGTTAATTGAAGAAAATAATGAAATTATAGAATTATTGGCAGAAGCCAGTTAATAAATATATTAAAGTTAAAATTATAATTCATATAGATAATAGTGTGAAGATTCAAATGCCACTACAAAAATTGACCAAACAGATAAAAGAATTCAACAAAGTATTGGGAACATATGTTAATTATACAACAAAAAAAATAGATACTAAAACTATAATACTAATAGCTGATCAAGCAATTTCATTATCAATATCTATCAAAGACGACCATGATAAAAATACGTTTAAAGATGCTATAGAAATGGCCTCTTTTTCTAATAATGAGTTAAACTGTTTCTACTTTACTTTCATTTTTCGATAGTTTATGGATAAGATCTGATATTGAAAAACAAAATATCATCAAAGCAAACATACTTTAAAATATTTAAAGAACCTCAACTTAAAGATGAAAATTATAGACGTAAATGGTTTTTTGAACATTCAAAAAAAGAATAAATTAATTGTTACTAGCAGAATTGAAATTTTTAAATACAGTAGAGTTCATCTTACTAATATTTAGATTTTATTATTAAAAAATTATTTTATATTGTTTTAAAATATTTAGTAGATATGTAACTAGGTTCTGTTAACTTAAGAGATTACCCACACCTCCTTTGTTAGAACAGGATTGTTCTTTGCTACTATATGGTATTATTGTACATTGATACAAATAGTTCTATCCAGTTACACACATGACTATTATCACAATCTCTTTTACTATTACATGGATAGAGTAAAATCATCAAAAGATTCAGTTCTATCTTTGAAATACTGCATTACCCTTTCGATAAGGCTCTTTTCCAGTGGTGAATATGTATATAGAGTGTTTCAACTTTAGTACTTTGCAAGCCTCTGATGGATACCAAGTACCACCATCTGAATAAACACTATGTTTACCATACTTTTCTATCAATGTTTCTAGAAATTGTCTAGCAACAAGCATATTTCTACTCTCAGAAATGTGTATTCCAAGTAATGTTTTATGTACAGGTTCTGTTGCTATCCACAAATATAGTAGTGTTTCCAACCAATCTGAATGACAGTTTCATCGATTATGAAAGCAGAAATTCTCTTTCTCTTATAAACAGGATACTGACTAAATTTCTGTATCCAGTTCCATATAGACACGTAACTCCTTTTCTTATCTCTAAATATTTCTAACGCCTTGGAAGTATTTCATAGACTGAGACCAATAAGAAAGTACAAATACAAAAAGAGTACATTACTATTACAGTGGATATCCTCTTTCTTTCAAATGTTATAACCATAACATGAGAATAGGGACATTCACAGCTAAATCTATTTCCTTAACTTAACACAGCCTGTAACTAGATATATTCAGGGAAGGAATTAATATTGATAGTGGCGCAAAAATGAGTCTAATGTAAATGTAAATTAGAAAATAATAATTAAGAATTACTTTTGAAATATAGATTAAGTTATTAGAATAAAAATAAAAAATTTTTCTATATCCTTTCTATTTTATCGACTAGATCATTCAGTAAATGAGTAAATGGATGATTTGGATGTTTCAATACAGTTAAAAATTCTTTATTATCAAATTGGATATCACAATAACATGGGATATTTCCAATTATTTCCATATCTACATCTTTTTTAAATTTATCGGTAATGTTCGACTGTTCATTCATTACCAGTTTATAATTTGCTTCTGGAGAATATGAAGTTTCTTGAATTAAGTTTGGGGGAAGACAATATCCAGCAGCTCTATTAAAAAGTAAATAAGATTTTGTACCTAGTTTTGTAAAAGCCGAGTAAATTTCATTAGCCATTTTTTTTGTACCTTCAATGTCAATGCTATCCATTTTTAAAGATAGTAGAATTAAATCTGCTATTGCTAATGAATTTATGGACCAATAGCGTATTCCAGGGCTCGTATCTATAATTATGTAATCAATATTATTTTGATAGGCCATTTCTTCCTTAATTAGAATAAATTTTCGCAACATCTCTAGTTTTGAAACTTGATTTCTTAATCCTCCATCTAATTTTGTTATCTCTTCCTTTGAGGAATTTGAAAACGAAATAAATAATTTTCCCAATTGATTTTGAGAATCTTTTGTAGAATGAAACTCTCTTATTCGATGAGTAAGATCATAAATAACATTTTCAAAATCTGCCGTATTAAATAGGAAATTATTGATCCAATAATTTGGCTCTTGATTAAAATAAGTTTGTAATGTTGGAGCATAAACGTCCATATCAATAAGTAAAACATTGTATCCTCTTTTTACTAATAAAACCGAAATATTAGAACTAATTGTAGATTTTCCTGTTCCACCTTTATATGAATGAAAAGCTATGCATTTTTTCATTGTTGTATCTAATAACTAGTCTAATAAGAAGATAATTTTTACAGTTTCTGAGTATAATGATGGCTCTGACTATATGAAAATCTTTATTGGATACTAATCCCTTTTGTATACAGGCTAGGTTCAAAGTTAACATACTCCGTACGAGAGTGGGGCTCTGACTGAACCAATATCCGAGCGGCTATACTACTACCTCATAAAGAAGGTGAATAGATGTTTGCCGCCTGTTAGCCAACAAATAAAAAAAGAAAATAAAATAAAAAAGAATGAAAAAAAGAAAAATGAAGGGAAAGTAACAAGTATAGCATATGCTATTTTAGATAATTTTTAATATGATGAATTATAATAGAATATTACGCTTGACAGGAACATAAGGATGACCTGATACAGATAGAGATTTTCATGGATGTTAAGTTAAGCAAAAATAAGCAAGTAAATTGAAAAAATCTTCTAAAATTGAGCACAGAACATAATAGAAAAGTAGAATGTATGACTACTTTAATCCTTAAGTTAACAGGGCTATAATGATATTTCATTTGAAAAAGAATGGATTTTAAATATTAAAAATTTTTAACTTTTTTTCTATTTGATAAATATGATAAATGAAAACAAACAAAATTAGATAGTTAACATAACATTAATAATCCATTTGTTTTTTATAGAAATAATTTTTATCTAACTTTAAATAAATCATATGTAATTATCATAATATTGCCAATACCAGGATATAAAGAAGTACTTGGAAAAGATCATCATGAAGAAGAGAATAACGATAATATTCTTTTTTTACTGATGGGCCCAGCTAGATGTGGAAAAACTTTATACTGTAAAACATTCTTCCAATCCCAATTAAAAACTGGCAGTAGTGGTATTTTTTTAAGTTCTACATTAACTAAAAGACAATATCAAAATTTATTTAATGGATTATCTAATATCCTTGATTCTAATTCTTTTTTTATTAATCCTTTTTTGAGAGAACAAAGTGATCCTAATGAATTTAACAACTCTGAATTAAATAATAGCTTATTTGATATTAAAAAAGAAATAGATAAAATTATTTTCTCCTTAAAACTAGAACAAAAAAATCAACATATGAGTAAAAAAGACAAAGAAAATAGTTTACTTTCTTTCCAACAAAAAAGAATATGTATGGTTATAGATTCTCTTTCACATCTTTTTAATATTTTTGATGAAAAAGATGTTTTACGATTTATTAATGCTTTGTCTTTTTCATTGAAAAATAACAATATACTTTCAATTTTTACAATAGATGACACAGTTGTTGAACGGTCTATAATAGACAAAATCCGGCCCGTCTTTGATGGAGTTTTACAGATAAAATTAGATGAAAAAGGAGATGATGAAATAGTTAGACAAATCAAATTTTTGTCATTGACTGGATCTAGTTCAAATCATTTTTCATGGATAAAATTTGAATTGGATAAAAACTCTTTATTATCATTTCCAAATTCTTCGGCTCTTATTTGTAGTGTTTGTAAAGCATCAATAAAAACTAAACCTGTCTTTTACCTTGATATGGCTTTTCATGAGAATCATTTAGAGTTGTATAAAAAATTAATAGGTATCTATGGAAACAGTGGAATATCTGATCTCGGACCTTCAAGTGTTATATATGCTAATTTCTTCTTTATCGATATCGTTGGACTTTCAAGTCCAAGCTTGTCTGTTAGAAAACAAATAGAAAAAATAGAATTTTTAAATAATTTTGTAATATCTAGTGAAATATTTCGAAAAAATAGTGATAAAAAAATTCTTCCTACTGGTGATGGAATGGCAATAGGATTTACTTCCAATCCTGAAGCACCTCTAAACTTAAGTATGCAATTACATGCTAAATTAAAAAAACATAATATTGGTAAAGATGACGAATCCTCTTTAGCTGTTAGAATTGGAATTGCATCTGGTCCTGTTTTTATAGTTAATGATGCCAATAACAATCAAAATATTTGGGGACCTGGAATTATTTTTGCAAGAAGAGTAATGGATATAGGAGATAATAACCACATCTTAATTGATGGAGGTTTAGCTCAATCTTTGATAACATTAGATGATAAATACAAAGAAATCATCCATTATGTTGGTGATTATCAAATTAAACATGGTCAAATAATAAAATTATACTCTGCCTATAAGGAAAATTATTTTGGAAAT
The DNA here is from genome assembly GCA_963840085.1 of uncultured Nitrososphaerales archaeon. Taxonomy (GTDB): domain Archaea; phylum Thermoproteota; class Nitrososphaeria; order Nitrososphaerales; family Nitrososphaeraceae; genus TH1177. The sequence continues at coordinate 44,515 of CAWIYT010000270.1, read as the reverse complement.
AAAGATATTCCCGTAAAAATGAAATGTTTACCAATTTAAGTATTTTAAATTTATTTACTAGGATATTTCTATAAATTTTTTTAGAAATTGCTATTTTGAACATTATAAATTCTATTACAATCACTTAACATATTAAGTCAATTAGCCCTATGATGAATCCTCTAATTTGATCTTTAGTTTTCTATATTGGTTATGGAAATGAAATAGAAATATGATATATAAATTTGTAATTTACTCGAGACTTATCCTATATTCTAATTTTGCTTTAATTCTTCGTTTATCTTGTTTACCAAATCTTCTGTTTTAATTGGTTTGCGTATAAAACATCCTCCATATAATTCTGGAAATTCTTTCCTTAATGTCTCAAAATATATTTCAAATGCAGTAATAAAACAGATCTTTATTTCAGTTCCATAAGTTGTTTTTTTTTGTAATTCTTGATGAAATTCAAAGCCACTCATCTCAGGCATTTTAATATCAACTAAGACTAAATCATATGATTCTGGTTTAAAAGAGGATAATGCTTCCAAGGGATTTGAAAATGCATCGACTATAAAACCATGATGTTCTAAACTTTTTTTAATGGTAAATAGAATATCGCGATCATCATCAACAAATAGAATTCGATAAGAAGGCTTCTTCTTTGTAGTTATCATTTCTCTCTGTATTGAAAAAATTTCTTCAGAAGTTCTATTCTTATTATTGTTTTCCTCTCTTTGCAATTGTCTTATTCTTCTACTTATACCAAGTATATAAAGGGAGATTATTATAAATCAATTATTATTTGACAATCCTAATCTACGTAAAAGAATAAACAATTAATTGTTTAGTTGTCTTTAACTTTATTTATAATTCAGAAATTAATCTTTTTGTAAAAAAGATAAATAAAATTCATTAGGAATTATAATTCTCGCTAGATAATGGTAATATTAGATATATATCCATATATTACATTATAAATTATTTTGTCCAAAATACTTCAATTAAAGAAATGTTAATTTCCTCGCATATTTTCAATTCAGAAAATATTAAATATTATTAAAGAAGGATCCACTATACCTGGCGGAGTTAGAGTTGTTGCAACATTCACCATCTCATTTATTAGCTGGAAGTGTTTTCTCAAATTATCATCAGGAAATAAAGACACAGGTTTGTAATGGGGCCAGTGGGATGTGAAACAAATACGACCTAAATAAGAATTTGTCATTATAGTCAATATGCATTTATAATAATCTAAAAAATTATAGTTTTAGAGATATTTGAAAATATAAAGAATAATAAAAAGTAGTAGCAACGATATATAGAATGATAATTTATTGAAATAAAGTGAAATTATTAATATAGATACAAAAATCATGATACAATAACAATAATAAAAATATAGGAACATCTTTGCTCTAAAAAAATTTAGAGGATAAATTTAGATTAAGAATATAATTTAGGGCTGTGTTAATTTAAGATAAATTTACCACCTCTTCTTGCAACTGAATAATGAAATCATTCTTGTATATTGTATCATTATAGATAGATACAAAGAATTGTATACAGTTATGTACATGAAATAGATTGCACTCATCTTTTTTGCATGCATGGATAATAATCATCAAAACTTTCAATTCTATCCTTGAAATATTGATTGACTCGTTCCATCAAGCTTTTCTCAATGGAGAATGTAGATAATGTTTCAATCTCAGTATATCGTATGCTTCATCATACCAAGAACCGGCATCAGTGTAAACTGTATGTTTTCCATAGTTTGATACAAGAGATTGAATGAATTTTTCAGCAATAATCATGTTTCTTTCTTCTGAAATATAGATTCCAAGCACTGAAGTGTGAATAGGTTCAATACAAATCCATAACCAAAAGTGTTGGCTACCAATCTGAATGACAGTTTCGTCTATGATAAAGGCAGATACTCTTTTCTTTTTATAGATTCGTAAAGAACCAAACTTCTGAATTCAGTTCCATATAGACACGTAACTTCTTTTTTTGTCATTAAAGATGACTAATGCTTTAGATGTATTACGTAAACTCAAACCAAGAAAGTATAGATAAAGAGAATACATTATGATAAAAGTGGGTGTTCTGTTTCTCTCAAATCTAATTTTCATATTATAAACAGAACGTGCCTAAGTGCATAGCTTTTACTCCTAAACTTAACAGAGCCCCGACTTCATAATGTTAATTTCAATACTTGTATATATTTTCGATGGTTTCAGATTTAATTATGAGTGAATAAATGGTAAATTAATGATTTGAGATTGTATCATATAATAGAACGCTGCTTGATACCATAAATAATGCAATAAAAGAATAATAATAGTCAAGTATATTTTTGCCACTTTGAGTATGTATATTATAATTGATAATTATTTGAGGCTGGGTCATAATTCAGTGAACAAGTATTATTACTCTATTATTATGTAATCATCAGGTCCCTAACATGTATTTTATTGCTCTTGGGTTATCCTTGTTAGTTTTACAGTTGTAATAGACAAGTATCTGATAGAGCAGTACTGATAGTAGTACTATTGCAGAAGCCTTGTTACGCCCTCTCACAGGTAATGGGTCTATCCTGAATACTGATTTGATATGTTCTATCAACGGTTCAATCGATTTGCATCTCCATGAATAGATAGCCTGTCCCAGTTCAGATTGATAAAATTCTACCAGTTCTATCCTTTCAATAGGTGTATTTTCATATCTTTGTACTGGACACACTAACTGAAATCCCATATCTGTGCTGAGATCGTACAGTTTATGATCATCATAGCCAGGATCTGCAGACATGTATGATGTTTTTCTGATGATTGTAAAAGGAAGACTGCATGTTACTGTACTGTACATCTGATTGTCCTGTATATTGGCAGTTGTAAAATCTGCTGCTAATGGTATAATGATGGAACCAGTACTTGCTATCAAATGTAGTTTGTATCCAAATATCCAACCCTTTGTATGGCTGAATCCCCACCTTGCGTCTGTATCAATACCAGAACGTGGTATTACTCCCTCAATCATAGAAGATTTGTGCCAGACAGAACCTTTAGCCTTGATAAGAGTACTATCTGTTGAAACAATGAACGGATCAACTATCTTCTCACGTACAAAAAGCTCTCCCATAGTAGTAATCATATTTTTTATATCTTCAGATATTGTATTGAGACGTCTGTCAAACGTTCTTCTGCTTGGTACTTTGCATAACCCACATCCTTTCATTACCTTTCTGTTATATGGTAAATCCACCGCAAGATACTGATACAATGCTCTGTTAGAATCTAATCGTAACCAAATACGTACTATAAAACATCTTAGGATTACAGTAGGAGAATAGACATATGGTCTGCCACGTTTCTTCTTCTTTTTTCTATCTTGTTTTGACCAGGATATCAAACCAATCAAATACAAAATGCTAATTAGAATAGATGCTGATCTCTTATGTGCTAGTTTGTTGGAAGATATGATTGTTTTTCACCAAAACATCATACTGCAAGAGACTAGCTTTATTCGTTATGAAAATAAAATAATAAAATAATTATGACCCAGCCTCAATTAGTTAGACTCTTTGCTTCTGCATCTACTGTATATGTAACAGTAAATGGTATGCCGGCTAGTGTATGGAATGCAACTTGACTAGCTGCAAAGTTCATAGAACCAGCATTATAACTTGGTACTGTTCCTGCCCCCATTAGTTTGTAATAGCAATGAGATTGCAGATTCTCCTTGAGCAAATGATGCTGTAACTGGCTTACCAGGAGCTGCATCTGGTTTTACATTCGCATCATAATTTTGCAATAGTCTAACTTCAATTGGCTTGCTAGCAGACCATGACAATGTGCCTACCCAAATCTTTCCATCAGTTCTTTGTGGAAGTACGTATTACCGCCTGATGCATTTCATGACCAGGTAAAGTATCTACTGTTGAGATTGCAGTTTTTTGAGTCTGTAAAATTTGTGGCTGTCATTGATGTCGTTTCAGTCTGGTTCTGTGCGGTTCCTCCTCCTGTCATGTTTTGTGCGTTTGTAGTTACTATTGGAACTTGTATGGTTGTAGCTACTAATGCTAACACTAATACTGTTGTTATTGCCACTACAATCCATGTTAGATAAGTTTTCATAATGCGTTTATTAAATATAAAAAATATATATTTAAAGTTTGAACAACATTGTTTCTTAATTCTAATTGGACATTTATCTTAAAAAATGCCAAAAAAACCGGGTTTTTATGTAAAACTTGTATTTCCTATACTGTGACGTTAATTGGAGTAAGCAAACGTAAGGTTATGAATGTTGCAGTTTTATTTAAGGAAGAACAATAGCAACATATGCGAACAATCAGGAATATAGCAATCAAAATAGTAACATGCATTGGCTTACCAATCAGTAAAGACAACAAAGACTTACTGACAGAATATCGACACCTGCCATAGCCTTCTATAATTCGTTGCAGCTCCTAGAAGGCTATGGCTTTTACCTTAAATTGGCTGCAATTTTTAAATATTTTTTACTTGTATCGGCAAAGAGAAGTGTATTGAAAGTTCTAGAGGATTTCACCAAATTATACAAAAGTCTAAACAAAAAAAGCTAAATATCTTTGATTATAACATAAGAATATGACAGAATCAATAGTCTGTCGAACCGAGCGTGCAAATCCCGCCCAGTCCATCGCATCTTCCTTCGAAAGGTTATGATAGGATTTATGATTAAATAGCAACAATGTTAACATAAATTTTTTATTATTTGTTCAGTAATATTTCATTATGGTAACATATTTGTTAACATAATAAAAATGATATAGACTAACGTTGCAATATTGTTAACATTCAAAAATTTTTGGTAACATCGATATTTTTCTATGTTAACATAAACAATTGATAATTAGCAAATAAATCTAATTTCTTATTATTCTATTTTTTCTATGCAAACCTTATGTTGTCTTCTACAATTAGCTAATTTTATCACCTGCACTTAATTTCATTCCATCTCTAATTGGTTTTGGCAATTACTAAATCCTACTGAATTTCCCCATTTGACCAAGTGTTGCTTCAAACATTAGCTGACATAAGCCTTACAATAAGTTTCTTCTATAAAATTACATAAATTTTAATATATGCCATAGAAATAATTTAAATTAGGTCTAGACCTAAGTCTATACATATGGTTGAAAGTATAATAAAAACTCAAAGTTAGACAATTTAAGAATAAAACGGAATGGAAGACTATAGGTGTAAGAATTAGGATTATCAGAATTACCGTATTAAATAGACAATGATAGACTTAATTATACAACTTTAGGTGATTTAGTTAAAGATCTTATTGCTGGAAAAATTACTCGATTGACAGATGATCAGCAAATTGATATTATGAAAACTAACCTTCAAGCAAATGGTCAAATTACTGGTCTTTCGGGCAAGCCTTATGATTTTTACAAACAAATTGATATTGAAGATTTTTTAAACTATTTAAAAAGCAAATATCATGAACATACTGCAAAATGTTATCTTAGTTATTTTGAAAGATATGCTCATGTATTTTTTGGTTTAAATCCAGATGTAGAATTGTTCAAATTAAATCCTCATAAAAGATCTTGGATATTACAATCAGTAAAAAGATTTGGTGATTTTTATTTTAGAAAATATAACAATAGAGAAGTAATTCAATTAATAAGACAAATTATTGAAAGATATGATCTAAACAAAAATCTTGATATGAAAGACAAGATCTATCTTGTAAGTCCTAATTTTATTGAAGAAAAAGTAAAAAAGATTTTTGAAATGCCTGGAGAAATTGGATTTATAGCTCAGATTTGGATTATTGTCTGGTCTAAGAGAACAGGAGATAATATACATTAAAGAAAAAGAGATTTGTAATAATGGCTATGGTTGTGACTGTGATAGCCTTCATAAAGTTGACTGTAGAAATGGATTAACAATAATAGCAATAGGTTGGACAAGAGGAAATAAAAAGGCATTAGCAACAATTATTCCAACAAAATATTGGGAAAAGTTTAGAGCATTGCAAAAATTTGATTATACTGATATTGCTGCTACACATAAAATAATGAAAAGAGATGTTGGAATTGCATATATTGCAATGAGAAAAATCCATTATAATGTAATGCGATTCAAAGAGACGTTAAGTGTAGATGAGGCAGAAGTATTAGCTGGAAGATTTAGTTCAGTTAGTGGAAGACATTATGTATTACATGATCCAGAAAAGTTAGCAGAAAAATATACAAATGCATGGAATAATTTTGGAATAAATATTGCAAATAAATAGAAATATCAAACAGATAATCTATTATTTCGAATTAGCAAATCATAAAAAATTTTGTTTTATGCTTGAGTTATTGTTATTTTATTGTATTAATATCAGAAGATAATGAAAGTGCAGATTCAAATAAGAAGATAAATAATTCGTTCAACTATTTTGGAATTTGCTTTCAAAATTATAATTTGGTAGAAGATGCATAGTTATCAAGTAGTTTTGTAATCTTATTATCATTGATATATTCTAGAGCATTTAACTGATAATCAAATCTCAAATAATTTCAATGAAGAGCAAAGATGAGATTTACAATAATCCCTAAACCATAAAAGATACTTTGAATAAAAGACTTGTTCGTGAAGGTTTTCATTAAGCAATATAATCGACAACAAAACTAAGAGCCTATCCCAAAATTATTCTCCTATAAACAATAAGGCGATTGGCTAATTCTACAAGACCAAGATAATTCTCATCTTTCTTTTCATACCTTGTAAATAATTTCCTGAATTTATTATGCCATGAATTTGTTCTTTCTACAACCCATCTTCTTGCTGTGTATTTCTTGTTCTGTTTCTTTTCTTCTCCTTGTTCTCTTCTATGTCGTATATGTGATATGTATCCTCTTTTAATAATTTCTCGTTCTATTTCTTTGGGATGATATGCTTTATCAGGACATAAATTTTGTTTCCTTTGATTATGATTTGGTTTAGCTGATGATGATGATTATCTTTTGATAACCATGCTGTCAACTGTATTGATTGCAACAGTCGCATCGTGAGTACTTGCAGATGTTATAACAATAGAGAGAGGAATACCATTTTTATCTGTAAGTATGTGTCTTTTGGTTCTTACTTTTCCTCTATCAGTAGGATTATGTCCTGTCATCTCCCCCATACAGGTGATTTTACTGTTATACTATCAAGTGATTGCCAGTTCCATTTGATCCCTTTTTTGTTATCGTATATTTTTAGTAATATATGCCATAATCTATAGAAAATTCCTGATGCTCTCCATTCCTGGAATCTTCTATGACATGTAGAACCAGAACCATTCTCTTTGGATAACATTTTCCATTGACATCCAGTTCTTAGGATAAAGATGATACCATCCACTACTTTTCTATAAGAAACACTTAGTCTGCCTATAGTATTCTCTGGCTTTGCTTCTGGCAAAATAATTTTAATTTCATTCCATAGGTCATCTGGAATATGTGTTATTGGTCTGACGTACTTTCTTTTACTTTTTGCCAAATATTTAACAGATAATCTAATAAAAATAAGCGAGCTATATCCCTATCTATTTTTGTGATAGGTTCTAAATATGCTAACCTCCAAAGGCGAGAAATTTCTTAAAGGATGGATGGGTTTCTCTCTGCTATTACAGAAAGAAAATAATAGATAATATTAAATTCTAATATCTGTAACTAAACCTATTATTTGTTATGGTCACCTAGAACATTATTTGAAAATAATAAAATAATTATAAAATTACTCGGGTAAAAAATTATTGAAAGGCTGAATATCATTTCTATTTATAAATAAAAGTGACCAATAGTCAAAAATACATGCTATTTAAATTAATTGATTTCCCATAATTTTGACAAAGAATATAATATTATGGTATATACCAAAAATACATTATCTACTATGAATTACTACAATATACTTTATTAATTAAACTCAAAACTCTTTATATGATATAACGCATTGCTTTCTAGCGAAAGTGTGTCATATCACAGATCTGATGATAATCTAAAACATTATTTCGAAAACTTATTGATGCTATATCATATAGTATTGTTATGAATACCTACATCACTATTTGTCTCCCCAGATGGAAGTTATTATACGAATCCTAGATATGTGGCTAATCGATTGAGATTTTTCACATCCTCCGATTAATCAAGAGATCGCTTTTTATATCCATTCGGATCTTTAAGTTGTCATTTAGTCGTATCATTTAGTCTCTCAAAAGTGATGACAACAGTATAATGCAAGCACTATACCACTTTATCTCTTAAATAAAGTCTGATCGACAGTTTTTCTGTTATTCTTATATCTTCTCCTTACAGATTGCTATGAATCTCTTATGAAACGTATGAGAGGTTAACCATGAAAATTTGGTCTTATTCTTTTAACTATAAAATTGATAGTATATTATTGCGGACCCTATTTCATTCTATAAGATATCAATATTTAGCTTTTGAGTTCTGTTATTGATAGTCCTCAACGTGAGATCTTAGGACACTAAGACAAAACCAAAACATTAGAAAACCCTTATTTCTATGTTTATGAGGGAGTTATAACACGATAGGTATTTTCTCCATTTCTATTTTGAATGCTGTTATTTATATAACGGTTCTCATAGTCAATTCACAAAATTAAACACTACTATTACTTTCCTTATTTGCTTCTCTTTAAAAAAAACACATTTCAGGTTCTTGCAGCATTCTATCTTCAAATCTCGAATTTTTTATTTCTATAATGAAGAACTTCCTAATTTTGTCTCAAGCTACTTTCTTCTGGCCTTCTGCTTAGACCTATTTTGAAGAAAATGTTTTCTAATTTTGTCTGCAGCTACTTTCTTCTGGCGTTCTGTAATAGTAGGGTACCCGACATATTTTAAATATAAATCACCAGTATCCGGATCAAGTCTATCACCTGCAAAAGTTTGGATATCGTTCCAGATAGATCTGCGTACGTTCTGTGCACCTCCTGCCTGGTCAAGGACTGACTTTTTCACTGTATATTCTTGTACATAATCCATTTGTCCTGGATGCATTACGTCATGATAAAATTCTGAGGAATAGCGAAGGTGTATTTCTTGTCCTTTTGCTGTATCTCCTTTTTGTTTCAGCAGATGATGGAGGATTTCGTGTTCTGCTATATGTGCTTCCCACTCACCAGGATGAGATTTTTTTTCTTGATCATATCGAGGAGCAGCACCAAATTGGTAAAATTCAACCAATGAAATAGGAAATTTAGCATTGGTGTCACTTAGTCCGTTTATATCAATCCAGCCTCCATAGGCTAAATTTGCTATCCAATTGTCAGCTTTGAATATATCGTCCATACTTAGAACCCACATAATATCAGAAGGATTTAGATTTTGGTACGATGTCCACCCGAATTCAGCTAGTCGAGAGGCAAGTTCGCGGACATTCGATTCATGAACTCTATCCATCCAATTCTGACTGGGTTTTGTGGATTGGTCACTGAGATCGGATAAGAAGAGCTGAATCCTATAGTCAGTTGTAGTCGATCCTCTTTCAGCGTCAGAAAAAAGGCCAGCTTCAATCTTTAGGTCAATCCCTTCCTGCTTGAGCCAGCTGAATCTCTTTTCCAATTCCTGATGAATTTTTTGGAAATCTGCGTGTGGTTCTTTGTCCGATTCATTGGGATTTGTAGTATCTTCGATTTTTATCCAAAGTAGAGGTTTTTTGGAATCGTATCCGTCGAAGTCAACTCTATTTATTGGATTATTGCGTACGAATGAGTATGAGTTAACTCCATCTGAACTTGGAGTAAGTGGGTCGCTGGCAATCCAACGTCCTAACCATGGCGCGTAGTACCTCGCTCCATGGTAAGTAAACCCTGTTTCCTCATCCTTCTCCATACCTGTATACCGGTAACGCTTGATCTTAACCTCTGCAAGTATTTGTCCAGACTGAAAAGATGTACTACCATATGGCGTATATTCTTCGTAGGAAATAATCTGTGCTTTTTCATCCAATTCCATACTGGCTGAATCAAGGTGATTTCCGAATTGATAGCGTATAAGTTGATCAGGTATATTTGGTTCTATTCCATGAATACGGGTTTCTATAAGTGCAATACGCTGTTTGTCATCCATGATATGCAGTGTCTCACGTTCAAGAGTTAGAGAATCAGAGACATTTCGTCTTCTAAAAACTTCTAAGGTTCCTAGATAGATTCGTTCTTCAACTAAACCGATCGATTTCTCCCAAACCTTACGTACCCTTTGACCTGCTGCATCATATACATAATAAACTTTTCCTTCTTGTGTGTCACCATTTCTGGTGTCGATTTGTTGTAATTGATCTTTATAATCCCAGTGCATGTTTGCGTCAGTCGAATTCAGATGATTTGCAAGATGTGGCATACGTATTATGTTACCATGTTTGTCATGAACATAGTCTTCAGTGATTGTATTGTTTATATTTTCACGATGTATGATGGTATTGCTCAATTGATTATTATGTGTAGAATTTAGTTCCTCACGAATAAGACTATGCTCATTGTAATTATATATTCGACTCCATTTTGGTTTAGATAATTGATCTGGACTATAATGTTCCATCAACATTATATTACCTACAGCATCGTAGAGATATTTTTCAATATAATTACCCATTAGATTACCATCGTTAGGTGATTCTAGACCTATACGAGGAACATCGTTATGAGAATGAGGAACTGGGGGATCTCCTACTTGTCCCAGGTGTTCCCGTACCTTTAGCTTCAACCAATCGATATAATGGATCATATGTATATTCAGAACTTGGTTCTACCCAATGACCATGGAAAAATATCGATTGCTGTGCCTTATCACTAATTTTAGTAATATTTCCTACCGGATCATATGTATAATTAAAGTTCTGAATGTCACATCCAGGCCAAGAAGAATCTGGAATTGTCGGACAATCATCAGGAAAATATTACCAGATTTCGCCTTGTAAGCATTTTATTTAATCTAGATGTCAGTTTATCATATTCGTATGTAGTAATAACACCATGTTGAGTATTTTCTATAAAACCACTACCATATTCTATTAGAGTACGTCTTCCTTTTGCATCATAGTCTATGTTTATTACAAATGGTGTCCATATTTTTTGCTCATTTTGCTTGTTCACTTCGCAGGTTAACATCCAATTTTTCTAACAGATTTGCTTCATTGTAAGATGGTTTGATAAAGTTAGGCAGCATTGTATCACTATGAGGTGTTTCTATCAATATTGGTCTATTTAGGGCATCATATTTTGTACTGCTTGTAAATGTTTCCTTTATTTGGTCATCTTCAGGTATTGATGCAAGTGCTTGTTCAAATGTTGCAATATTTAACTTGATTGTATTATCTACTGGTATAACATTGTCTACATCCTTCCAGTTTAATTTTTTCTTGTATTGACCTGTTAATTGACGTTTACTTGAAAGAATGTTTCCCTTGAAATCATATGTTTCATTTCTCAATACACCTGCTTGATCCAAGATGAAGATATATCTTGCCTCGCAAATTAAGTAAAATGTCCTCTGGATGTTGTTCACCATATACTATTCTTTCTACCAATGTAGATGATAACATCATTAGGATTTATAGATTCTGGTTCGAGAACATATGATCTGATTGGGCGCCGCAGAGTATCATATTGGGTAATGAATGTATGTCTTCTACTATCCCAGCCTCTTATGGCATTTCCCAGATATATCTGCAAGCATCCATCTCTCACCTGCATCCATGCTTGCTTGATGAATAACATTTCCAAGCATGTCATAATCATATATCATTACAGTTCGGACAATTTTTGTCTCCATCTTGTTTTATTATTTCGTCTAGAACTCTACGTGTATTTCCCTCGATATCCAGTTCAAGACGAGTTGGAAATTGCTTTGCAGTATCATCTTCTTCCTCAAAGCCATTATGTACAAATGTTATAAACGAACGTCCTAAGGAATCAAAAAAAGTAGTTGTAGGTGTATTGGCATGAGCTTCTGTTTTTCTGGCAGCAGATAATTCTTCTGGCGGTACGTTAGTACCTGTAATACGTTCCTGATACCATGTTTTCCAATTATTAGGATCTCGGATAGAGATTCAAAATATTTACTGACAATGTTTGAGATATCTGGATCTGTACGTGGATCCAAAAGAACGGTATCATTTACATCGTATGTAATCTGCTTCCAATTATCAAATACAACCTTTTCATATGTGTCATTAGGATGTAAAACTAGCAACTGATCCGTCCCACCGGATCGTAAAACAGTCACTGAACTTACACCTTCAAGACGCTTAAACTCGAAAATTGTGAGTATCACTAAAGAATGGTTCGTATTGACGAACAGGCTTTCCTTTATTGTTAAAGATTGTCCAACCTGTTCCAACCCACCTTGGGTCAGCTATTGGTGAAGATGGATTGTCAAGATCAAGAGGTCCTCTTTCAGCTTGAATTTTCTTTTGTATCTCTCTTCCAAAACCATCTGAATACGAAAAACTATGTTGAATTTTGCTATCTGTTGGTTTTCCATAGACACGATCAGCAAAATGTGTCTCTCGTACCATTGTATAAACCACAGGGGTTGTGGATCTGGTTGGTTTTTTGTATGATAATATGAAAAAAGGTCATAGACAATACGTGTTGTAGCATTTTTTAAGATAGAATGTGGATCATTTAGATGGATTTGTGATATGGTCACGTATTTCTTTTGTAGTTAGATTGCTATTAAAATTATCAAGATTGTCACCTTCTAGATTAGCAGACTCAGGTTTTCCCATTACTGCTGTACCTACTACCATACCTAATACATCAAATGCTACCATTGAACGATTTTGGTTAGGGTCCAGTGACCAAAAATGGTTGTAATAACCTGTAATCTATCCCTTCTACTGTCACAACATTTCCTATTGGATCCTCTACCTTAACGATTAAAAGAAAATTTTGTGAGATCAAATGTTACGATAGTTGTATTTCCAAATGGATCCTTGTAACGATGAGGCAAGTAAAAATGCTCAACTGCATAAGTCAGCTCATCTATTGTAGTATTTGGAGAAAAAAAGATGCGACCAGAAGGAACCCACCAATGATCGTCTGGATCATCAACTGGAAATAGTCCTTCAGCCTTCAGCTCCTGACTTGATACATATCCACCATTGCCTGCTCCATTACCTCCAAGTAACATCTGCAGGATTTGGAAGCAAATTCTCTTTTACATCTGGGTCGTCTGGATCAGGACGTTTATACACTTTATCTATCAATCCCGGTGTGAAGGCAAGTTTGTAAGTATCCCCAGGTAATGCTAGAGATTCCATTTCTTCTAAGGATTCTTCTAGTGATAGAATGGCCGATAGATCGTTCTTTCGATAAAATGTACGTATATGTTCTATTGGTCGTCGTCGTTTTCCACTTGTTGGTATGTCTTCATATTTAACATCAGGACCTTCAAAATCAAGAATTAGTCCATTTGGATTTAGTTGGATCTGGCTTGACAAAATCAGAATCGATAAATCTTCCTACTATCATCTTTATAACTATATCCTGTCAATTCATATGTAACGCTTTCACATGGCAGAGGAGTTCTATATGCATCATATCATATCTACGGCTTTGGTGACTTGATTTTCAGTATAGATAATATTCGTCTCTGTTTGCTTTAGTATGATCTCTTGCTGATGGTAGATTCAGAATCTGAACTCTCACGACCATAACCAATTTGAACTTGTTTTAAAAAGTTACCAAAATCATCCACTTCTAGAGTCATCATATGAGAGGTACGTGGATCCTCAGGATTTCGTTCATAATTATAAGTGATGGCTTCTTTTCCATGTGTAAAAAAGACGGCATGCTTATTTTCGCCACGAGGTTGAACTGTCCGGATAGTAAAATTTTGCTCAGTAACAGTATATGGAACATTCTCTTTTTTTCTGAACCATCTTTGGAAAATACCTCCTGTCTGAGCATAGATCCCCTTAAAGCACGACAGGCTTCATACTCTTCATCTACTGTCAATTCTTCACTGTCAATCCGGTTGGTAGTATCGTATCATCCAGAAGATGTTTCTTGGCCTCTTCAGGGTCATTTACCCAATCAGGTTCCATGTAGTATTCACTGACAAAATAGTCTGAAACATGATGTCGTCCATGATAAATACCGGTATGAAACCAGGTCTTTGTATGTACTGGTGGAACATGTGATTCTTCATCGATATTCTCTGCATCAGGCATAGAACCACTATTGCTAAGAGTTGCAAATTCTTCTGTATCAAACTGTTCTACCATTCCAAATCCTCTGAATTCCTGCTCTATACCATCAAAATAGCCATGGTGGTATGCATATCTTGTCACAAAAAGGTTGCGACTAATGTAATCATATGTTTCCACTTGTTCAACAACATGAACTGGAAATGGTAATCTTGTGATCCATGGTTTTCCTGCAGCCTTATCTTCAAGATAGAATTTTGTTGAAGAAACATACTTTACACGAGTTTCAGCTCCAAGATTGTTGGCAGATTTTACAAGCAAATGAGGTTTTGTGCCAACTCATCAGATCCTCCGATGTATCTCAATGGTTTGCGTGAATGAGCAGGTAATGGTGATGACCATATGAGACATGCAGTACCATTACCAAATAGATCTGCTACCTGAATAGATGAATGATTGTCTATTTGTAATTGTAATCCCAAACCAAGAGAGTAAACATCACTCCATCTGTTTCCAGACTGGTTAAAGTATATTTGAATACCTCCATTGTCCAGACTTGCTCCAACATAAATAATGTCTGTAACTCCTGATCCATCAATATCAGCAAGTCGTATTTTTTTACTATCAAATTGGTCAGGTGTATCAAACCATGGAGAGTTGTCCATTGTTACCTTTGATCCAAATTTTCCATATCCAAGATTAGGCCAATAGCACACTTCTCCATTTTTTATTCGAACCAAATCTGATAGACCATCACCTGACATATCAGCAAGATAAATGGATTGATAACTTTCATTCAGAATAATCCTTGGTCCTTTTTCTTCATCCAGTTCCTGGAAAACACGTGTAGAATGATTCAAATCCTTTCTCTGCGAGTGATTGATACCATGTGAATACTTCATTTTCAGTAATGAGAATATCTGCATGACCATCTCCGGTAAGATCTACAAGTCTTAAATTGGGATCGTTCCATGAAATATTGGGTATAGATTGAAAGGGAACAAAATTCTCCCAGTTTTCTATCATGAGTTCGTTCATAGAATCCAGGAACTGGACCGCTCATCTCAACAAGGTCAAGCTGTCCATTACCTGCTAAATCCATTAGTTGCTGTTTGTTTACACCGTTGTTCAAGTCTGCAGTTGAAGGTTTTGTACTTACAACTTCCATAGGACCAAATTTTCCATCACCAAGATTTGGTTTATAAAACCAGGTGTCTGCTTGTTCGGTCAAAATACCAGAGACACCTTCTCCATCAAGATCTACAAACTGATAACTTGTACCGTCTATACCTATAGGCAGATTTTCCAGTGAAGTTTCATCAAGATCCTTGATTTCATGATTAATTATACATTTGCTATATTCAAATTCAAGCGGAGGAATTGATTTTTTAATATAGGTAACATATTTTACTCCATCTACTTCATGAATAGGTTTTGTTTCATCTTTGAGATATCCAGATTGAACTACATTCTGTATGAATGATGCAAAGCGTGTACTGCCTTTATGCTTAAGCTCATCAGATAAGGTAAAAGAAGATGATGATCTAGAAGAATAGTCAAAATCTAGAATAATCAAACTCAGTCGAACGTACCAAATAAGGTTCATTTCCAAGTTCTGGAAAGTGATGAAACATCAATACACGATGACATCGACGATATGTACGAATCTCAAATGATGATCTATATGCAGAAAATACGTCTGGTCTACCAGACCATATACCACCAGTAGATGATGCAGATGCTTCTACAAGCTGATGTTGTTCATCTTCAGGTATATTATCATCAAGTGGAATCTCTTTATAATGACCCTCTAGACTAAATTGACCATAGTCAAATACAACTTCAAACATCCAATTTGCCGAAGTAAGGACAGATCCTCTTCTGATACTTCCAGATGGGATTTACGAAAGCTTTCTTTTGTATGATCTAGTAGTAATGGTTTACGGTTACCATAAAAAATACGTTTTATGTATTTATTTGCATTACGTATTCTATTTCGTTCATTTAGATATAAAAGATCATCTTCAATTCCTTTTTCATCTTCTTGAGCATATTCATATACTATTGCATTTCCCTTGTCATCATAACTTTCACAAATAAGCCATGAAAATACTCTTTTTTCATTTCCATTTTCTTCAGTCGGATCAGCAATTCTAGATTCCTATGCTTTTGCCATATACTGTAAGTGATATTATCTTTAGAGATTGATCTCCAATGTATATCTCCAGTAGTCTTATGTGTCCAACGTTCTATTCTTGCAAATAGACCTTCTGTTCTAGGTCTATATTTTCTGACTGTGTAGTCCTTCACGGTACCTCCATCATCATCAATCACATAATTTCCATTTTCATCCTTTTCCCAGTCTCCATCATTCATCTTTTGCTAAAAACAGGAACAAGATCTTCAGCTCCTGAAAGAATAAAAACATCAGATTCATTTGCATCCTGATATTTTGGAATGCCTTTACTTGTCTTCCTTGTGATTGAAGGTAGAGAAAGACTCCATCCAAAACCAAATGGACCATTTCCAGATCCAGAATCATATGATAAGTGAAAGAGATGGACCAAATCCTGAACGTCCAGGACTTGTAAATATTGGTACGCTGAGAGAGCCAGTTCCAGTTACAGGATTTGCTGCAAACTTTTCACCTATACCACGGATGGCACCACCACCCTTTGGAAGAGAAATTGAAGGTATTGTAAATCCATTATTTTTACCACTAGAAGATTGAGGTTGCTGCTGCCCTATTGAACTAGGAAGACTTGAAGGAAAATATTCGTAATTATGATTTTTTATAACATCAGGGTTAGTAACAATATTATCAGTTTTTCGTGAATTCATAGATCCAGAAAAATTCATTTCTTCAGAGATCTTACCAATAATCAAAAACACATTTTTATTTTTGCAGAGTATTATTGTCTATACCATTTTCGACTATCAATCCATTACCATATTGTAACTTCATTTTTTTAGCATCTCGTTTCTCTAAGTTTATTAATATTATATCAACTTTGCAATGACTTTTTTGTTTTTGATTTCTATCTAGAAAAATGAAATTTCGATGAGGACAAGTATAACCAAAATAATGGTAGATGTACAAGGCACGATAATCGAAAATATCGAGAAGATTTTTTAATCCAATTTCTCTTAACAATGACATATATAATTACTAGTTATTTATATCATTTTTTGTTAATATCCAATAGTATAGTTAGAACATTTAATCAACAAAAAATTATTTTTTAGGCGTCTAAAAATTCATTAGTCAAATATTATACTGTGCTCTCATTTATTCAAGACAACAGAGATAAAGAAAGTATGATTGAAATATTCTCATATTTCCAAATTTACATATTGGTTTCTTAAGAAAATTAAGAACGGTTAAATAAGTTATTATTATTAGAAAAGATATGGTTTCTACTTCTAGGAAACTTTCTCTTATTTCAAAAGATATGGTTTTACTATTTAGGGTAATAGTCTTTATACTAGTATTCAATATTGTCTAATATTGAATAAAGTAAAAGCTAGAGTGCCAAAAACTAATTCAATATTTTTAGTGGCTATCATCGTTGCTGGAATATTTATTGCTATAATTCCATTTTTTATTATAGGAGTAGCAGCACAAGCTCCATTATCTGTAGGAAATTCACCAATTAGTATAGCATATGACAATGATACAAAAAGGATGTATGTGACTAACAGTGCTGATGATACTGTCTCTGTAATTGATACTACCACAAACATAGTGTATAGGCAATCCAATCAAAGTAGGAGATGGACCTTTTGGTATAGCATATGACCCAGAAAATAAAAGAATGTATGTAACTAACAGTGCTGAGGATACTGTCTCTGTAATTAATACAAACAACAACACAGTGTTAGGCAATCCACTCCAATTAGTAGGAGATAGACCAGAGATATAGCATATGACCAGATAAATAAGAGGATGTATGTGACTAACTTTGGTAATAATACTGTCTCTGTAATTGATACTACTACAAACACTGTATATAGTAATCCAATCAACAGTACTGAAAACTAAACCACTTGGTATAGCATATGATCCAGTAAATAAGAGGATGTATGTGACTAACTTTGGTGATGGATAATGTCTCTGTAATTGATACTACTACAAACACAGTAGTAGATAATCCAATTCAAGTAGGAGGTAAACCAACAGGTATAGCATATGATCCAGTAAATAAGAGGATGTATGTGACTAACTGATGTTCGATGATACTGTCTCTGTAATTGATACTACTACAAACACAGTAATAGGTAGTCAAATTCCAGTAGGAGATGGACCAGATGGTATAGCATATGATCCAGTAAATAAGAGGATGTATGTGACTAACTGTCGGTAATGATACTGTCTCTGTAATTGATACTACTACAAACACTGTAGTAGAAACAATTACAGTAGGAGATGGACCAGTTGATATAGCATATGACCCAGTAAATAAGAAGATGTATGTGACTAACAGTGCTGATGATACTGTCTCTGTAATTGATACTACTACAAACACAGTGTAGTAGGCAATCCAATTAAAGTAGGAGATGGACCAAATGGTATAGCATATGAGCCAGAAAATAAGGAAGAATGTATGTGACTAATCTTCTTGATGATACTGTCTCTGTAATTGATACTACTACAAACACAGTAATAGGTAATCCAATTCAAGTAGGAGATGAACCCATTGATATAGCATATGATCCGGAAAATAAGAGAATGTATGTGACTAACAGTGGTGATGATACTGTCTCTGTAATTGATACTGACTACAAACACTGTGGTAGAATCAATTCCAGTTAGGAGATAGACCACGGGTATAGCATATGACCCAGATAAATAAGAGGATGTATGTGACTAACTTTGGTGATAATACTGTCTCTGTAATTGATACTAATACAAATTCGGCACTGTATCAAGTAATCCAATTAAAGTAGGAGATAAACCACTTGGTATAGCATATGATCCAGTAACATAAGAGGATGTATGTGACTAACTTTGGTGACTAATACTGTCTCTGTAATTGATACTATTACAAACACAGTGATAGATCAATCCAATCCAAGTAGGAGATGACCAACAGATATAGCATATGACCCAGAAAATAAGAGAATGTATGTGACCAACTGATTGTCAATGGATACTGTCTCTGTAATTGATACTACTACAAACAAAGTAATAGGTAGTCAAATTACCAGTTGGAGATGGACCAGATGGTATAGCATATGATCCAGTACATAAGAGGATGTATGCATGTATTAACCATGATAATGACACTGTCTCTGTAATTGATACTACCACAAACACAGTGTATAGGCAATCCAATTCCAGTTGGAGATGGACCAGATGGTATAATATACGATTCAGTACATGAGAGGATGTATGTGACTAACTTTGGTGATAGCACTGTCTCTGTAATTGATACTACTACAAACACTGTGGTAGGTAATCCAATCAAAGTAGGAGCTGGACCAAATGGTATCGACAGCAAAGACCAGTAAATAAGGATAGGATATATGTGACTAATCTTTTTGATGATACCGTCTCTGTAATTGATACTGTTGGAAACTTCGAAATTGATACCGATCCAACTACATCAAAAATAGATCCAATTACAGTAGGAGACGGCCCAATTAACATAGCCATGGACCCGGAAAATAAAAAGATGTATGTAGTGAACCGTAATGATGGTACCATCTCCGTAATCAATACTGCCACAAACAAGGTAGTAGAAACAATTACAGTAGGAGATGGACTTCGTGGTATAGCATATGATCCAGAAAATAAAAGAATGTATGTGGGTATCTTTACTGGTACTACTGTCTCTGTAATTAATACTACTTCAAATACTGTAATCGATACAATTACAGTAGGAAAAAACCCAATTGAAATAGCATATGATCCGGAAAATAAAAGAATGTATGTGACTAACAATTTTGGTAAAACTGTCTCTGTAATTAATACTACTTCAAATACTGTAATCGATACAATTACAGTAGGAAATGGACCAGTTGGAATAGAATATGATCCGGAAAATAAAAGAATCTATGTGACCAATCTTAACGATGACACCGTCTCTGTAATCAATACTGCCACAAACAAGGTAGTAGAAACAATTACAGTAGGAGATGGGCCAGTTGATGTAGCAAATGACCCAATAAATAAGAAGATCTACGTGACCAACGGTGCTGATGATTCTGTCTCTGTAATTGATACTGCCACAAACACAGTGTTAGGCAATCCAATCAAAGTAGGAAATCAACCAGCCGGTATAACATATGATCCAGTAAATAAGAGGATGTATGTGGATAACCATGCTGATGATACTGTCTCTGTCATAAATCTTTGGTGATATCATTTATAGAGATATCTCGTCATCATTAGAAGATAAAACATTATAACATCAGTCACCACCACAACTTTTTTTTATTTTTTATCTAAATTAATTGTTAAAATAATTTAAGATTGTATCAAATGCCAATCGTTACCTCCATACAAATTTTTTTAAGTTTACAAATTTCTTATATAATGGATTTTTTTTATGTAATTCTTTAATCTTTAAGGTTGTTAGCTGGGACTGTAAATGTATTTTTAATAAAAAAAATTCCATTGAATTAAATTTTTTTATAATAGTATATTGAATGAGCTTAACTTATGACCGATGTAAAATCACTTTAACAAAACTCATAATTATTAATGTTAAGAAATTCTTTAAAAATAAAAATAAATTGTTAATAAAATCTTTTTTTGGATCTTCTCTTTTATAGTCATGAAAGTCAAATAGAAAATGTATTAGATTTTCGTAATTATTTCTAATATATATTTCTTTTAAATAGATAACTATTAAATAATTTACTATCTGTTCTATCTGTCTGCATACAAGATAAATAATAATATAAATACTACATTGTATTAAAAACATATTTGATGAAAAATTATGAAATAGTAAATTACATTTAAATTTAATTTAAGTATTTAGGCTCTGTTAAGTTAACGATAATTCTATATCTGTGAAGCTTCTATTCACATGTTATGGTAATAACATTTGAGAGGAAGAGGATATCCACTATTATAGTAATGTATATTCATTGTATTTGTACTTTCTTGTGGGATTGAGTTTATGCAATACATCAAAGGTATTAGTGATATTTGGAGATAAGAAAAGGAGTTACGTGTCTATATGGAATTGGATTCAGAAATTTAGTCAATATCCTCTTTATAAGAAAAAGCGAATTTCTGATTTCATACTATAGATGAAACTGTTATTCAGATTGGCTGGAAACACTATACTACTATTTGTGGATGGCAATATTCTATTTCAATAACTTATCTTTATCTATCAGCTTTTCGCCCGCCTCCTTGTCCGCTTCAACCATTTTTTCCCAATCCTCACTGGTCAAATCTTTGGAACTTTTAGGAGATTCAGGTGTAGGCTCTGTAGGTGTAGGCTCTGTAGGTGTAGGCTCTGTAGGTGTAGGCTCTGTAGGTGTAGGCTCTGTAGGTGTAGGCTCATTTTTAGGTTTAATACTCTCTCCGCCTTTATGAATCCGTGCTGGTGGAATTGGATCTGGCTTTGGGAATAATTTTTCCCACCATTTTCTAATTCCTCCTCCTACTCCTTGATTCGAATATCGTGAAAAAGCTTTTGCTATTATCGTCTCTACTTTCTGAATTAATTTTTTACCTAATTTAATAATAGTTCCAGGAAGATAAGTTATGATTGCCAGTACTATTGTCAATATATCTGCCAAGACTCCAGTTATAAATCCAAAAGAACTACCAGCATAAGATCCTGATGATGAACCTTTATTTCTTTCCTCTGCTGCAGCTATACTCGACGGGTCAATCAGGAATGCTGCAAGATCAGCAGCATTATTAAGAAGACTATCTCGTTCCTCTGCTTTCTTTCCTTTTCCCCTTTGACCTGTTCCTCCTTCTTCTTTTCCGCCTTCTCCTTTCCCTCCTTCTTCTTTTTTCCCTTTTCCTTTTCCCCTCTGACCTGTCCCCTCTTCTTCTTTTGTTCTTTCTTCTATTCCTCCTTCATCTTGTCCTCCTTTTCCTATTCCTGGTCCAAATGGTACGTCTGCTGGTCTTGGTCCTTCTCCCGTTTTTCCACTTTCCCCTATTCCACCTTCTTCCATTACAGGTTTTCGCTTACCAGTCCCAGTTTTCTTCTTTGCTCCAGATTTACGTTTAGATCCCTTTTCTAACCATCCCATTTGTTGTTTTGTAATACCTCTCCATTTTTTTGGAAGAAGTTTACCTGTATTCCTAAAATAGTCATCATCATTTAATGGAAATGTCTCTCCTTCATTGCCAGTTTTATCTACAAAAACTAATGGTGAATTTTTTGCATATACATATAGACTTAAACCATCTGATATTCCACTAGGATCACAATTCGTCCATCTACTCAACCAAGGTATATAGTATCGTGCACCATGATAACTGAATCCACTTTCTTCGTCCCTTTCCATACCTGCAAATCTATATTGCTTGAGTTTAACCTCTGCTAATATTTGTCCAGATTGAAATGATGTACTACCATATGGCGTATATTCTTCATAAGAGATAATTTGTGCTTTTTCATCCAATTCAAGGTTGGCTGAACCAAGATGATTTCCGATTTGATAACGAATTAGTTTGTTAGGTATATCTGGCTCTTCTCCACGAGTTCGTGTTTCTACCAATGCTATACGCTGTTTGTCATCCATGACATGTAATGTTTCACGTTCAAGTGTTATAGAACCAGAGCCATTTCGTCTCCTAAAAACTTCTATAGATCCAAGGTAGATTCTTTCTTCAATCAAACCCGGAGATCGCTCTAAGACTTTACGTATTCGCTTACCTGTAGTGGAACCATATACATAGTATGCTGTCCCACCTCCATTCATGTCAACTTGTTGCAACTGATCATTATGGTTCCAGTGCATATTGTCATCATTTGGATTAGGATGGTTTGCAAGGTGAGGCATACGTATTATGTTACCATGTTTGTCATAAACATAGTTTTCGCTAACTGAATTGTTACCACTTATAGTGGTTTTGCTAAGCTGATTGTTATATTGAATAGAGGATTCTTCAAGAATGAAGCTTAATTGATTGTAATCATATTTACGACTCCATGCTGGTTCGGACAAATTATCTATACTATAATGTTTCATAAATTCAAAATTTCCTACATCATCATAGATATATTTTTCAATATAGTTACCCATTAGATTACCATCGTTAGCTGGTGATGTTAGACCAATACGAGGAATATCATTATGAGAATGCGATACTGGACGACCTCCTAATTGTCCTAAATGTTCTCGTCCTGTAGCCTCAATCAATCGATATAATGGATCATATGTATATTCAGAACTTGGTTCTACCCAATGGCCATGGAAAAATATTGATTGTTGTGCCGTATCGCTAATTTTAGTAATATTCCCTACCGGATCGTATGTATAATTAAAGTTCTGAATGTTACATCCAGGCCAAGAAGAATCTGGAATTATTGGACAATCATCAGGAAATATTAACAGATTTCGCCTTGTGAGCATTTTATTTAATCTAGATGTGAGTTTATCATATTCATAAGTAGTAACAACACCATGATGGTTATTATCGTTAAAGCTGCTACCATATTCTATTAGAGTACGCCTTCCTTTTGCATCATAGTCAATATTTATTACAAATGGTGTCCATACTTTCTCTTCATTTTGCTGTTCACTTCGTAAGTTTACATCCAATTTTTCTAACATATTTGCTTCATTATATGATGGCTTGATAAAGTTAGGGAGCATTGTATCACTATGAGGTGTTTCTATCAATATTGGTCTATTTAGAGCATCATATTTTGTACTGCTTGTAAACGTTTCCTTTATTTGGTCATCTTCAGGCATTGATGCAAGTGCTTGTTCAAATGTTGCTATATTTAACTTGATTGTATTATCTACAGGTATAACATTGTCTACATCCTTCCAGTTTAGTTTTTTCTTGTATTGACCTGTTAGATGGCGCATATTTTTGAGAACATTTCCTTTGAAATCGTATGCTTCGGTTTGGAATAGACCAGATTGGTCAAAATGAATGTATATTCTGCCTCGGAGATTAAGTAAGATATCATCTGGATGTTGTTCACCATATACAATTCTTTCTACCAACGTAGAAACTACATTATTCGGATTTGTCGCTTCTGATTCTATAATATATAACCTAATTGGACGACGCAAACTGTCATATTGTGTAATGAACGTATGTCTTTTGCTATCCCAACTTCTTATGGCGTTACCTCGTATATCACTAACCAACCATCGTTCACCTTCATCCATACTTATTTGATGTATGACATTTCCGAGCATATCATAATCATATAATACTACAATACGGCCTTTACTGTCTTGATTTTGTTTAATAGCATCCCGTATTTCACATATATTTCCCTCAATATCTAGTTCAAGATGTGTGGGAATTAGTTTTGAAGTATTTTCTTCCTCAAAACCATTATGTTCAAAATTTACAAATGAACGTCCCATTGAATCAAAAAACGTAGTTGTAGGTGTATTAGCATGTGCTTCTGTTTTT
The DNA here is from genome assembly GCA_963840085.1 of uncultured Nitrososphaerales archaeon. Lineage (GTDB taxonomy): Archaea > Thermoproteota > Nitrososphaeria > Nitrososphaerales > Nitrososphaeraceae > TH1177. The sequence continues at coordinate 19,733 of CAWIYT010000270.1, read as the reverse complement.
CTAGCAGCAGACAATTCTTCTGGAGGTATATTCGTATCTGTAATACGTTTCTGATACCATGTCTTCCAAGTTTCCGGATTTGGGATGAATACAAAATATTTACTGACAATGTTTGAGATATCCGGATCTGTACGCGGGTCCAAAAGAACGGTATCATTTACATCAAAGGTAATCTGCTTCCAATTATCAAATACAACTTTTTCATATGTGTCATTAGGATGTAAAATAGCAACTGTCCGTCCCAATGGATCGTAAAACAGTACCTGAACTTACCCCCTCAATACGCTTAAACTGAAAATTGTGTATTTCACTAAAGAATGGTTCGTATTGACGAACAGGCTTTCCTTTATTGTTCAAGATTGTCCAGCCTGTTCCAATCCACCTTGGGTCAATTATTGGTGAAGATGGATTGTTAAGATCAATAGGTCCTCTTTCAGCTTGAATTTTCTTTTGTATCTCTCTTCCAAATCCATCAGAATAGGAAAAACTATGTTGAATTTTGGTATTTTGGTTTTCGATAGATACATCGGCAAAATGTGTCTCCCGTACTAATGTATAAATCACGATGGGTTCAGGATCTGCTTGACCTTTTGTACGATAATATGAAAAAAGGTCATATACAATACGTGTTGTAGCATTTTTCAAGATAGAATGTGGATTATTTAGAGGATCTGTTATATGGTTACGTATTTCTTTAGTAGTTAGATTGGTATTAAAATTATCAAGATTGTCACCTTCAAGAATTGCAGACGCAGGTTTTCCCATTATTGCCGTACCGACCACCATACCGAGCACATCAAAGGCAACCATAGAACGATTTTGGTTAGGATTTGTTACCTGAAATGGTTGTAATAAACGATAATCTCTTCCTTCTGCTATTATAATATTTCCTATTGGATCTTCTATCTTAACTATCAGAAAATAATTTTTTATATCATATGTTACTGTAGTTGTATTTCCAAATGCATCTTGATAACGATGCGGTAGGTAAAAATGCTCTACTGCATGAGTCAGCTCATTGAAACTAGTATCATCGTCATCATCTGGAGAAAAAGATCCTGCCAGAAGGAACCCACCAATGATCATCTGGATCATCTACTGGAAATAGTCCATCTGTCTTTAAATCCTGACTTGATATGTATCCACCATTACCTGCTCCCTTACCTCCTAAAACATCTGCAGGTATTGGAAGCAAATTCTCAATTACATTTGGCTGATCTGGATCTCGACGTTTATATACTCTATCTATCAATCCTGGTGTAAATGCAAGAGTGTAAATGTTCCATGGTAATACGAGACTTTCTATTTTTCCTAAAGGAAGAATACCAGATAGATCATTCTTTTGATATAATGTACGTATATGTCCTATAGGTCGTCGTTGTCTGCCATTTGTAGGTTTATCTTCATAGTTTATAGAACTCTCAAAATCAAGAATTAGTTGTGTTGAATTTATTAGATCCTGTTTGACAAAATCAGAATGAGTAAATCTTCCTATCGTAGTGTTATAATCATATCCTGTCAATTCATAGGTAACTGTTTCACATGGCACAGGAGGTCTATAGGCATCCACTAATTGTATGAAATTAGTCACCCAATTTTCTGTATAAATTATATGTTCCTCATTTTGCTTTTGTCGATCTTGTAGCAGAGGCAGATCTGAATCCTCATTTCGGCGACTGTAACCTATTTGTACTTGTTTTAAAACGTTACCAAATTTATCAACTTCTAGAGTAATCATATGAGAAGTTCTGGGGTCGTCTGGATTTCGTTCATAATTATAGGTTATGGCTTCTCTTGCATGTGTAAAAAAGACAGCATGATTGTTTTTACCGCGTGGTTGAACTATTCGGATAGTAAAATTTTGTTCAGTAACAGTATATGGATGATCTGCCTTTTCTGTACCATCAGAGGAATATATCTCCTGTCTGAGCATAGATCCATTTAAAGCACGACAGGCCTCAAATTCTTCATCTACTGTCAATCCAGTTGGTAGTATTGTATCATCCAAAAGGTACTTTCTGGCTTCAATGTCATCAACACGCCATGATGGTTCTCTGTAGTATTCACCTCTATCATTTCTATCTACTAGACCACTAAAATAGTCTGAAACATGATGTCGTCCATGATAAACACCGGTATGAAACCAGGTTTTTGTATGTACTGGTGGAACATGTGATTCGGCAGCGATATTTTCTGCATCGGGCATAGAACCACTATTGCTAAGTGTTGCAAATCCTTCTGTATCAAACTGTTCTACCATTCCAAATCCTCTGAATTCCTGTTCTATGCCGTCAAAATAGCCATGGTGGTATGCATATGTAGTCACAAAAACGTTGCGGCTAATGTAATCATATGTTTCTACTTGTTCAACAACATGTACAGGAAATGGCAATCTTGTGATCCATGGTTTTCCTGCAGCTTTGTCTTCAAGGTAGAATTTTGTTGAAGAAACATATTTCATGCGAGTTTCAGCTCCTAGATTATTGGCAGATTTTATAAGCAAATGAGGTTTTATGCCACTCATCAGATCGATGTATCGCATTGGTTTGGGTGAATGAGCAGGTAATGGTGATGACCATATGAGACATGCAGTACCATTACCAAACAGATCTGCTACCTGAATAGATGAATGATTGTCTATTTGTAATTGTAATCCTAAACCAAGAGAGTAAATATTACTCCATCTGTTGCCAGACTGGTTAAAGTATATTTGAATACCTTTGTCCAGACTTGCTCCAATATAAATAATGTCTGTAACGCCAGCACCATCAATATCAGCAAGTCGTATTTTTTTAGTATCAAATTGGTCAGGTGTATCAAACCATGGAGAGTTGTCCATTGTTACCTTTGAACCAAATTTTCCATATCCAAGATTAGGCCAATAGCACACTTCTCCATTTTTTATTCGAACCAAATCTGATAGACCGTCACCTGACATATCAGCAAGATAAATGGATTGATAACTTTCATTCAGAATAATCCTGGGTCCTTTTTCTTCATCCAGTTCCTGAAAAATGCAAGTAGATGATTCGAATCCTTTCTTTGCAAGTGATTGATACCATGTGAATACTTCATTTTCAGTAATGAGAATATCTGCATGACCGTCTCCGGTAAGATCTACAAGTCTTAAATTGGGATCGTTCCATGAAATATTAGGTATAGATTGAAAGGGAACAAAACTCTCCCAGTTTTCATCGTGAGTTCGTTCATAGAATCCAGGAACTGGACCGCTCATCTCAACAAGGTCAAGCTGTCCATTACCTGCTAGATCCATTAGTTGCTGTTTGTTTACACCGTTGTTCAAATTTGCAGTTGAAGGTTTTGTACTCACAACTTCCATAGGACCAAATTTTCCATCACCAAGATTTGGTTTATAAAACCAGGCACCTGCTTGTTGGGTCAAAATACCAGAGACACCTTCTCCATCAAGATCTACAAACTGATAACTCGTACCGTCTATACCTACAGGCAGATTTTCCAGTGAGGTTTCATCAAGATCCTTGATTTCATGATTAATTTCACATTTGCTATATTCAAATTCCAGCGGAGGAATTGATTTTTTAATATAGGTAACATATTTTATTTCATCTACTTCATGAATAGGTTTTGTTTCATCTTTTAGGTATCCAGATTGAACTACATTCTGTATGAATGATGCGAAGCGTGTACTGCCTTTATGCTTGAGCTCATCAGATAAGGTAAAAGAAGATGATGATCTAGAAGAATAGTCAAAATCTAAATAATCAAATTCAGTTGAACGTACCAAATACGGTTCATTTCCAAGTTCTGGAAAGCGATGAAACATCATGACGCGATGGCATCGACGATATGTACGAATCTCAAATGATGATCTATATTCAGAAAATACGTCTGGTCTACCAGACCATGTACCACCAGTAGATGATGCAGATGCTTCTACAAACTGATGTTGTTCATCTTCAGGTATAGTATCATCAAATGGAATCTCTTTATAATGATCCTCATCATAGTCAAATACAACTTCAAACATCCAATCTGCAGATAATAAATCAGATTCTAACACTTCTAAATGTGATTTGCGAAAACTTTCTCTAGTATTATCTAGTAGTAATGGTTTACGATTACCATATAAAATGCGTTTTATGTATCTATTTGCAGTACGTATTCTATTTCGTTCATTTATGTTTAATAGAATATCATCAATTCCTTTTTCATCTTCTTGAGCATATTCATATACTATTGCATTTCCCTTGTCATCATAACTTTCACAAATAAGCCATGAAAATACTCTTTTTTCATTTGCATTTCCTTCAGACGAATCAGCAATTCTAGATTCCTTGCTTTTGCCATATACTGTAAGTATATTGTCTTTAGAGATTGATCTCCAATGTATATCTCCAGTAGTCTTATGTGTCCAACGTTCTATTCTTGCAAATAGACCTTCTGTTCTAGGCCTGTATTTTCTGACTGTGTATCCTTCACGGTCCTGTTCATCAATCACGTAATTTCCATTTTCATCCTTTTCCCAGTCTCTATCATCGTCATCTTTTTTCTTAAAAACAGGTACAAGATCTTCAGCTCCTGAAAGAATAAAAACATCAGATTCATTTGCATCCTGGTATTTTGGAATGCCTTTGCTTGTATTTCTTGTAATTGAAGGAAGAGAAAGACTCCATCCAAAACCAAATGGTCCATTTCCAGACCCAGAATCATATGTAAGTGAAAGAGAGGGACCAAATCCAGAACGTCCAGGACTTGTAAAGATAGGTACACTCATAGAACCAGTTCCAGATACAGGATTTGCTGCAAATTTTTCACCTATACCACGGATGGCACCACCACCCTTTGGAAGAGAAATTGAAGGTATTGTAAATCCATTGTTACTATTGCTAGCAGAAGATTGACTCTGTTGTTGTTTAATTCCTGTGGGATTTGAAATATTAGTATTATTGTTATTATTACCTTCACCATCAGGTATACCATTATTTATTTTTCTACTCGACTGATGACCAAAATCAGAAAATAAATTCAATTCTTATGCTCACAAGAATAAAAACAGATAACTAGTTGTGCTAATAGAAGTGTCTATATTATTTATAACTAAAAGATTATAAAGAAGACTACTATACTGCATCTTTATTTTGCCATCTCCGATTTCTTATATTTTTTACCAAAATTAAATTATTTTTAAATTGTTGTCTACTATAATTTGTATTACAGCTATATATTGGAACATTCCAAGTATTTATAAAATTGTCAATAGAGTAAGAGTAAAAAAAAATACAAATATTCATATGGATTCGAGATCTAATCTTTCTGTACAATGACAATAATAGCTCATAGTTATTTATATCATTTTTTATTCATAAATAATAAATGAAGATTAATTGACAGAAATACTTTTAAAGTCAAACATTTTGAAGGAAAAATTATCCTATATACACAACATATAATTTCTTAAATATATATAGAAACTATCGTCAGAATTTTCTAAACGTAAAACTATCAAGGAGAAAGAATAACTGAAACCACTAACAGCAACCAGGTCGTAGATTATTATACAGCATTTGTACAGTTAAAAGAATTGGGTTTTGACATAACAATGAATTATTAGGTAGAAAATCTGAAAAAGATAGAAAAAAAAGTTAGTGGTAATGAGTAGCGATTGATGTCATAATAATTATGATATACATAACCAGAAAGTTTCACCAGACATGTATTGGAATGACAGTATTTTCTTTAGTGTTAGTCACATACATTTTCTTCTTTAAAGGGTCATATTCTATTCCAGCTGGACCATCTCCTACTGTAATTGTTCCTACTACCTTGTTTGTGGCAGTATTGATTACAGAGACGGTGTCATCGTTAAGATTAGTCACATACATTCTTTTATTTTCCGGGTCATATTCTATTCCAGCTGGCCCATCTCCTACTGTAATTGTTCCTACCACAGTGTTTGTGACAGTATCAATTGCAGAGACATTCCTATCGTTAAGATTAGTCACATACATTCTTTTATTTTCCGGATCATATGCTATACCTGATGGTACATTTCCTACTGTAATTGTTTTTAGCACAGTGTTTGTGGAAGTATCAATTACAGAGACAGTACAGTCTCCAAGATTAGTCACATACATTCTTTTATTTTCCGGATCATATGCTATTTCAATTGGGTTTTTTCCTACTGTAATTGTATCGATTACAGTATTTGAAGTAGTATTAATTACAGAGACAGTAGTACCAGTAAAGATACCCACATACATTCTTTTATTTTCTGGATCATATGCTATACCACGAAGTCCATCTCCTACTGTAATTGTTTCTACTACCTTGTTTGTGGCAGTATTGATTACGGAGATGGTACCATCATTACGGTTCACTACATACATCTTTTTATTTTCCGGGTCCATGGCTATGTTAATTGGGCCGTCTCCTACTGTAATTGGATCTATTTTTGATGTAGTCGGATCAGTATCAATTACAAAGTTGTCAGGAGTAGATATTACAGATACGGTATCATCTAAATTGTTACCCACATACATCTTCTTTTTATTTACTTCTTGATCGTGATATGTTATACTCCATGGTATATTTCCTACTCTGATTGGATTACCTACCACAGTGTTTGTGGTAGTATCAATTACAGAGACAGTATTATCAGCACTGTTGGTCACGTACATCCTTTCCTTATTTTCTGGATCATATGCCATACCACATGGTTCATCTCCAACTGGAATCGGATTTCCTATCACAATATTTGTAATAGTATCAATAACAGAGACAGTATCATCAGCACTGTTGGTCACGTACATCTTCTTATTTTCTGGATCATATGCTATACCACATGGTTCATCTCCAACTGGAATTGATTTTACCACAGTGTTTGTAGTCGTATCAATTACGGAGACGGTGTCATTACCAAGGTCGACCGTATACATTCTCTTATTTACTGGATCGCTTACTATATCATTTGGTCCATCTCTAACTGGAATTGGATTACCTACTACTGTGTTGGTGTTAGTATTGATTATAGAGACAGTATCATCAGCACTGTTGGTCACGTACATCCTGTTTTTAGTTATCGGATCATATGCTATACCACTTGGTGCATTCCCTACTCTGATTGGATTACCTACTATAGTTTTTAAAGTAGTATCAATTACAGAGACAGTATCGTTACCATTGTTTACGACATATACCCACTCTTTATTTAATGGATAATTTGCTATACTCTTTGGTCCATCTCCTACTTTAATTGGAAAATTTACTACTTTATTTGCTGTAGTATCGATTAAAGAGACGGTATCATCACCAAAGTTGGTCGCGTACATCCTTTCCTTATTTTCTAGGTCATTTGTTATATCACTTGGTGCATCTCCTACTCTAATTGTGGCTACTATGATGTTTGTAGTAGTATTGATTACAGAGATAGTATCGTTACCACTATTTGTAACATATATCTTCTTCTTATTTACTTCATGGTCATATTCAATATCAATTGGTCTATTTCCTACTGGAAATGGCTTTCCTACCACAGTGTTTGTAGTAGTATCAATTACAGAGACAGTATTACCAAAATTGTTAGTCACGTACATTCTTTTATTTACTTGGTCATATGCCAAATCGGATCCTCCACCTTCTATAAATTTTCCCTTAGATACTATAGTATTTGTATTAGTATCAATTACGGAGACACCCGAAGTTGAGAAAGTTACATATAACTTCCTATTTTCTGAATCATATTCTATATCAACTTGAGTTACACCAACTAGAATTCTGTCTACCACAGTGTTTGTAGTAGTATCAATTACAATGATACCATCTTCAGAATGACTTACGTACATTCTCTTCTTATTTGGTTCATATACTATAGCAATCGGTTTTATCCCTACGTGAATTGTTTCTTCTATAGTGTTTGTGACAGTATCGATTACGGAGACATCACCACGTTGACGTTCAGCAACATACATCCTATTATTTTCTGGGTCATATGCTATAGCGCTTGGTTGAAATCCTACAGGAATTGTTTTTACCACAGTGTTTGTAGTAGTATCAATTACGGAGACATGTACCATCTCCAAGATTTGTCACATAGATTCTTTTATTTTCCTGGTCATATGCTATAGCGCTTGGTTGAAATCCTACAGGAATTGTACCTACTACAAGGTTTGAAATAGTATCAATTACGGAGACCGATTTATCTAAAAACTGAATAACATACATGTTCTTAGTTGCATTGTCATATGCTATACGACTTGGTCCATCTCCAACTGGAATTGGATTACCTACTACTGTGTTTGTAGTAGTATCGATTACAGAGACAGTGTCATCAGCAGTATTACTAACGTACAATTTTTTACTGTCTGGATTATATGCTATACCAGACGGGCCATCTCCTACTTGTATTGGAGGCTGTGCTGCTACTCCGTTAATAAACAATGGAAATATAGCACAAGATATTCCAGCAAAAATGATAGTTATCAAAAATATTGAATTGGTTTTTAGAATCCTGTATTTTACTTTATTCAATAGTAGACAATATTAAATACTAGTATAAAGATTCTATTACCTTAAATAGTAAAACCATATCTTTTGAAATAAGCGAAAGTTTCCTAGAAGTAGAAACCATATCTTTTCTAATAATAATAACTTATTTAATTTTTCTTTGTTCTCTATTGAAAATATGAAATTTCTGAAATACAACATAATCCTAATCATAGTTTCTTTATCTATCTTGTCGAATAAATAATAAAGAATACAATCCAATTTTAACAAATAAATTTTTAGGCGCCTAAAACTAATTTTTGGCTGATTAAATGACGATTCATGTCATTTGTATTATTTTTTATTTGTTTTAGTGGACCTGTTAATTTAACAAAATGGATTTAACTGTGTATGTCCTATCTCTAATAATTGATTGTTAAATTTCTCAGAAATAGAACATCCACCTTTATTGTTATGTACTCTTTGTATTTGTACTTTGTTTGAGTTTAAAAAATACCTCTAGGGCATTGGAACCATTTAAAGATGAAAATAGGAGTTGTGTATCTGTATGAAATTGGATTCAAAGATTTGGTTCATTGCAGATTTACAAAAGGAAAAGAATCTCTGCATTTATTATAGATGAAACTGTTATACAGATTGGAAATCAACATCTCTGGTTATGGATTGCAATTGAACCAGTTCACAGAACTATACTAGGAATCATTATTTCAAATGAAAGAAACATTTTGTAGCAGAAAATATCATTAGATCTCTTGTTGAGAAATATGGAAGACATGCATGCAAAATAAATGTAACCTATTATATATCCATAATTGGAGACATTTCTTTGTTTCTATGTATATAATACAACAATAAACAATTATGAATTGGGTTCAGGATTGTGAAAATATTAAGTTAACAGAGCCCATTTTGATTGATAATATCGAAATAAGTTTAAAACTTTATTCAATTTGTGTTTATGTTTAATACTACTAGACCTAATTTTTAAATTTGAATATTTTATAGATTTTATCTAACTTATAAAAAAAACAATCTAATGCATGTATGACAAGATGTCATCAATCATTTTGATGATTCTCATTCATCTATTAATAATTTGATTAATAATTTTATATCATTTTATTTTCTTATTATATCCTAAAATGAGTCATAAATTAAAGTCGAGTCAAGTTTGATATTAAATCCTTCAAGAAAAATAAATAAGGTAACAATTAAAAAGTAATTTATTCTGGTTCATTGTTTTGTTTTGTAATTAATCAGGAGTATAATATCATCAAGTTTATCCTTGTTCAATCCGTCTTTTCCCGCATCTATTTTCCACGTCTTGACAGGATTGCCTAAAATTGATTGCGATGCCTCCATCAAGTCTGTTCCGTCTATTGGGGTCCAGGCATCAAATAATTTGCCATCTATATCTATTTTTAAGTTAGATGTATCTAATCTATCCTCTCCTTTGGACTTGAGATATACAGTTACAGTTCCGAGATGAAGCTCTTCTTCTTTCAGAAAATATGGAAAATAGTTTTTACTTACAAGAAATATCTGTTACCTGTCTTTGTTCTTCACCAGGGTTTAATAACTTGTTAAATGCAGAGAAAAATCATGTTTAAGACTTATCAACGAAATAAGCCAGTTTTTGATGCAAGTTCTTTAAGATCGTCTCTTAACATTATTTTTCCATTTCTCCCTGTAAAGTCACCATCTTCTTTTTTTCGACTGTATAGCTGATACGGAGTATAACATCTGAAATAGTATTGTAGTCAAAGGACCGGAATGAAGAAGGTAATTCCAACTTCCATCTACTTTCGACCGCTCCAGCCCCTTCAAATGGAAGATAACGTTCATCTCTAAAACTAAATTCAAACATGCCAGTGTCGTTATAAGCACTACTTGTCGATATAGGCTTTCTGGGTATGTCGGTTAAGAAATCAATATTATCTATATCAATATCTGGCAATAACTGCATCCTTATCATATCTTATTTTACTTGTTATAAGAGACAATTTGGCGCTGATATTTGTATACGGTCCGGTCACACATGGAATTGTGATTTGGACCGATTTGATTATGCGTTTATATTGACCTGGATAAACCAAATTGAACAATATTTCAGGAAGAGTGAATTCGCATCCTGCGTTCTCTTTTAGAAGAGTTAAGGCTGATGGATTTAAGAGCGCCAACGAAAATGATTGCGTTATTTCATTTTGCCGTACATTCTTCTCTATAAATTTCTTTTCTAGTTCCTGAAGTTGAAGAATCAGTCGTTCTCCTGCAAGAAGTCCAGCTCTATCAAATTGCCAGTTATCTGAGCGTATCAGTGATTCAGTCTGGTCGTACTTGTTTCAAATTTGTAGGCCCTCTCAGCCATTAGAGCCATATCGTAGGCCACATTGTATGCTTCTCTATACAATCTTGACATGGATGTACAAAGATAGTTGTATAATCCAAGATTGGTAAACTTGTCCCTGTAAAATTCATCCAATTCGTTTGCTTGTTCTATATTTTTGTTATGAATATCAATCTCTTTCTCTGCAATCTTCACTTTAATATCTGATGCTAATACTTGATTATCCATTTGTTTCAGTTCCTGGGTAGCTAATTTCATCTGCTGCTCCCATTCTTGCTCTCGTCTCCCGAAATTGGCGCGAGTACCTGAAGATTCAGAAATTCACTTGCATCATTCTGGATTGACTTTCTACAAACTCCGCATAAGCGTTCATACTATCGCCTAGTTCTTTGCCTCCACATTTCATTGCAAATGGACTGCCTATTTGAGGCGTAAGATAGAACATCGACGCAACTACCTTAAAGAAGCTTTCCAATCGATTTTATTAGTAGCATCGAATCTCATCTTTTCCTGCTAATTGTAGATGTTCCGTTGCAAAAAGTCCACCCTCTAAAAGACTATTATAATAATCAACCCTCATCTGGACACTTTTCTTGCCGCTACCATCGCCTCGTATTGTGTCAATAGCATCTTCTAGCTCTTTTTTCTTGATCATGCTTGCATATTATTCAGAATATGTCGTCTCATGTACAGAACGTAATTAGAATCAATTCCTCTTATCTTTCTTTTCCAGGGCACCAGGAGTGCTGAACCAAAATTCTGGACTGTCTGGGCAAATTGTTTGGCTTTTTCAATAAGAAACGTAAATCGTATAGAGGAGGCGGAGCGGTTAGATCTGAATTGAGAATATCCTCAAGAGTCAACCTGCTGCTCTTGCTTTAACAAGAAGCATAGGATTTATTGGTGGCTGGAACAATGCTAGATTCGACGAACCCCACTTATATTCATACAATTTCGAATTTTGAAGAGTCTGTCCTCCACACTAACCCAATAGTTTAAAGATCTTTATTCTGTGGAATACAGAATAGTAGTGACTATCTGCACTAACTTTGTAGTAACGTCTAAAAGCCCCTGCAAATTGTGTTTCCTAAGGATATATCTGTCCATTTTTGTGAACAACACTTGATTCTAAGAATGTTATTATTTCTAGACATAATAATCAATTTGTAACCATTCCGAGTTTTTTTTCTATTGTTTAATATTCAGGCATTATCATCTCTACTTCCATTTTTAGCAAGATGATTGCTAAGGTTGATTGATGTGATCCCAATTCCAAGTATAATTAGAAAATCCGATTCATCTTTACCTTTATCCTCTACATTTGATATGTAAGATTTTTTGATTCTTCCATTGCACTTTCACAGTTTCCGATCTTACTGGTTTTTCTCCCAGAATATCAAAGGCAAGGATATAAAGCATTAATGCTTCATTTATCGATTCAATAGTATCTTCGAGCAAATAAATGATCTCCCCAGTCAAGAAGATTGTCTATATATTTCATTACTATTGTTTTCTGGTAAGCAGATGAACCAAGACGTGCAATTGCATGTGGATTAAAAGGATTATTTTCATATTGCACTATCGCAGTATCTGTAAAAATTGATCTCATCTTTTCTATATCCAGTCCTCTAAATTCTATATATCTCCAATTTCTATCGGTTTCAAGTTTGGAGTAGATGGAGATTCAGAAGAAGTGGGATCAAATATCCGTTCATACCACCATTTCGCCTCTCTGAATTTCTGGTTTGCATTTAGAAAATGTGCGACTAGAATGGAATATGTAAAAATAATTCACGATAATATTCGCCATATGCACCATCAAAATCGATATTAATATTATCAACTGTATTATCACCTGGTGGATGAAGTTCGGATGGATTTCTGAAAAGAATATCGAGTGGTTGTTCATGCAATTTTTGAGTTTCAAGAGAAAGGAACTTCTCTATTCCCTCAGAAAAAAGAATTTGACCAAGTGTATCATGCAATGAGGTACTAATTCTAATCATAGGACGTCTGGATTCCAACAATAAACCATTGAAAAGATTATTGCTTGAACTTACTACAACAAAAGGCTTTGAATATAGTGATAGTGACGAAGTATTCATAAAAGAATGATTTGTACTGTTAGATCTTTTTCCTGCGCCATCTCCTTTTACAATCCCTCCTCCTCCAGGATTATTATGTTGTAAATAAGAATGAGTCTGAAAGGTGTCAAAAAAAAGTTGACTGGTTTTTAGACTAGGCCCAAACGGGTTGACTGGTGAAGGACCTGGTTCGAATTCAGGATCATAAATAATTAAATACTGTTGGCCTCTGAGTTTTATTATAGAATCACCTGGTTTGGATCCAACTAACTGAATCTCAGGATCAAAGTGGTACAAAAATGTACTTGTTGGTTCCACCAAAGCGTTTGTTAATCTTGTGTTTTCTGGTCCACCCGAATCATGGGTCATCATAAATGCTATTCTAGGTTCAGTTCTTTGCAGAGATGGCAAATTCATTCCAGTATCAATACCCAACCATGAATTCTGAACAGGAGGTTGTTGACTTGCGTTAAAATAACCACTAATTCCTATCAACTTTGTTTGACTTGGAATCAAGACAAAACTAGCCTCATCAGCACGTGGCATTGCTATTAAATTATTTTTGAACAGATCGATTTTGTATACAAAAGTTTTACCCATATTAGAACTAAAACTTAATGCATAAATCTCTTCCTTTGTATTTTCCTTCTTGATATATGGATATATCATCGAATTTAGATCATCTAAATTCTGAGAACCATTTGGATTCGTAGGTACACTTCCTGGGAAGGGTTCAAAAGCAAATTTCTGAGGTGGCGACCACTTACCATATTCATCCATAGATGAAAAAACAAGATATTTAGTATGTATCGGCGTTCCTTCAGCACCTCCATTTTTTACTGTTGCTGCCGAGGTACGAGATTTATCATGCCAGAAAATATACAATCTACCGCGGTTAATTATTGCCGATATTCTATTGCAATTAATTCTTACATCAACTTTTTTCCACGGTTTCCAAATTTTATTATCTATACATTCTCTATAATAATATTGCCAAGGATCCCCTGCTGTACGTCCAAACAAGTAGTAAGTTTTAGTTTCTGAATGATAGTATGCACCTGAAATTATAAGCCTAGCAAGTTCTGCAAATTGAGAAACATATTTACGATAAGATGTTTCAACACTCTCTTTTGTTATATTTTGTTGAAACAATTCTTCTTCAAGTTCCTTGAAAAGAGGTGTCTTGTTGTCTCTGAGGTCAGGCTCAAGATAATTCTCTGGATAGAGGAAAATCTCTCGATTGCCCCTCCACAAGACCAAGTTCTTTCTCCATGCCCATTGATCCTGAGGGATGATAGAAGGATCGACGTGCACCTTGGGTATTGTAGGACTCAATGCTGGATCTGATTGTTCTAGATTTATCAGACATCGATGTACATAAAGTTGTAAGCTCGAAATGGCAGAAGCCAATCTGGAAGTCCTCGCACAACTTCCCATTTCAGGGTCTAAAAGAAAGAAAGAAAAAAGATCATTATAATTCTTGAATCTGAGTTCTTTGTTTAAGCAAATAATGTAATCACTCAAAATATCAGTTTCTCTTTTGTTTATTTTATCTTGGTATGGTCCAAGTTTTTCCTGTCTTAATTTTTCATCTTCGTATTTTGACGAAAAAATACCCAATATTATATCTCTTGCTTCAGATAACTCCTTAAAACCTGCATCATCTCCGATTTTTACTAGTAAGGACCCATTGATTCCAAGTGTCTTACAGATCTCTGATAATTTCCACAAATAGTATACTTTCTCAATAGGTGTACTATTACTATCACTTGGAAAAGCGATTGATTTAGAAATAGAATCCAAGGTATCACCATTTTTTTTCCATATGGTTAAAAGAAAATCAATATTTTCTTTTGAAAGTTTATGATTCGGATTTACAAGATAGTCTTCCAGGAGTTTTCCTATATTTTCATCAGAATCTCTTTTTTCCTCCTCTTCAATCATAGAATCCAATACTTTGTAATATATTGTTAAGGATTGCAGATTTTCCAAGGTTAACTTTTTCAAATTCTCAATTCCAACGTGTAATGGTTTATCCGTAATTTTGACTACTGTTGTTTCTGTAAATTTTAGCTTTGAAAATATCAGTAATATTCTTTCTATTTCATGTATCAACTCGATCAATTTTTCCAAACCATCTGAAGGAATTGGACTACTATCAAGATCAGTGGGTGTCTTTAGAACATTTTGAATTTCAGGAGATTTTATATCTGTTTTTAGCCATAGAAGTATTTTTTCCAGATGTTTCAAAGAAATACCAAATAAAGCTGAGATGGCATCTTTCAGTGCTTCTGTTTTGTCGTCTTCTATTTCTTTAGAGTTCTGAATCTCATGGATGATAGCAATTACAGTTTCTTTGGTAGTACTGAACCGTGTGGAACTATTTTCTTGTCCAAATAATATCAGAGCTAGTTCATTCACATCAAAAGGTGAATTTATGAGCCAATCTCTGAAATCAATGATCTGAAGTATACGGATAATACTCCTTTGCTTATTTTGCGTGTTATTGTCAATTATAAAATCAGGTTCTGATTGGACAGATAATGCTGTAACGAAATCATTGATACTAGCAAATTTCAAACCTCTCGCAAGACGAACATGACGATAGAGCAATGAAATTTTTAGTCTATCAAGTCTACAATTCCCATCAGGATTAAATTCTACTTGTTTATTAAGTAACCTAAAAAGAAGAACTAATTCTGCTTCAGTGATTCCAAGACCACTAAGTAACAGAGGCATCTTTGGATCAACACCTGTATCATCTTGTTGATTTGTATTGAATGAAAAGTGATGGAATTCAAATGAATTAGAATCGATAGGATCATTAAAAAGAGCTTTTATGTCAAAAATACGTTCGAAAAGTTTTTTATCTTTTTCTCGAGGTGGTGGATTTGGATATGACGCTGATACTGGCAGACGTTCTACCATGCATCAAAGTTCCTCTACATTTAGTTTCAGAGTTTCTTGGATATGAACAAGTTTTGAAACAATGATAACTGTACTAGATTCTATTTTTGCCTTTTTTATTATATCCATATTATCTAGCCAACCAGAATCATATCTAGTTCTGGAATACTCCATTTTGTTCTTTTCAGGAGCTGGATAAAACGGTGAATGAAATCAAGTCTTTTGTTGTCTTCCAGATTCTTTAGAACTTCCTTAAAATTCAAGAGTTCATCCGGATCTTCGGGTATTTTTTCTATCACAATATTTGCCAGATCATTATTAAACTTGATTTGGAGTAATTCATCAAGCTGCGGTCTCTGTCAATCCCGTTGACTTGAGAAAGTCAGATATTGGAAAAGATGAAAATGAAGAAGGGTTACCATACCTGAATTTTATATTTTCTTCAGAGATCAGGATTAGCAATAACATCAAATTGATCTTTTGAAAGTCCCAATTTTGATCTCCATATTTTTTATCTCATCATCTGGAGTATGCTGTGAAAAAATTGTGTAAATATCAGAAATTGATATTCCAAAGTGACCAAGATATAGTCTGCATCTCTTCGAATGAACGATTGAATGGAAGAGAAAAAGAAACTTTGGTATCCTGTGAATTCTCGCTTAGTATCTCAAAAATATCTCTACCTGTTGCTCCTCCTATTTCGGGGATAACTCTCTCCAGATATGTTTGAAGCACTTCATTTACAATTTTCAGATATGGAATTAGTGTGTGTGTGTTTTCACAACTTATCTCCATATTCCAAAGATCGCTTCTTCTGTTTTTCAGATATAGTGGGTGATCTCGGAAGAGGCATATCAGGAGGCTCAAGTAAGAAAATCTTTTTTGATATATTTTCATGTATAAAACGCATCAAATCCACAAAATATGCAGCAGGACTTAAAATAGACATACACTCCTGACATGAACAGTAATTCTGGCGTCCAAACAATTCATCAAAACCATCTAGATCACGCAAGGCATTGACCAGTTTTGGATTCTGGTTTGAGAAACGAATATGCTGGAATTCTCCTCTGATGACTTCACGAATGGCTTCAAAATTGTGTATATTACGTACCTGTTGATGCTGTGCATTAAAGTATACCATTCTGGCTCGACTAGGTTCAAGACCGCAAGTGGTTTCAAACTGATGCTGGGTCAATCTTCCGATTGAGGTAGGCCGAATCATATCCTTTAGTCAGCAAAATCATTTGTTCTGAAGGTCGATCGGAAATTGTCAAAACTCTCTGGTATGCCATCATTTGTTTTCTGACTCTATGTTTATAAGATGTTGGTATGCCGCTCCAGTCTAACTTTTCCATTTCATCATTGTCAAAGAAATTTAAAAGTCTAAGGTCAAGTTCGGGATTGTTGATGTTAAATGTCCGGATATTGGTTATTGTGGCGTCTTTATAGCAGATTTCTTTTTAGAAGTACTCATTTCTTTATTATTTATGATATCTTGAATTCCAAGATGTTTGTAAAAATTCGAAAATGAGACCAACTGATGAAGATATTCTTCTATTTCTGATTTTTGTAATCCCTACTTATTTCCTTCCAGTTAGTAACAACTTTATCTCCTGATTCTATTAGTTTATCATTTGTGTCCAGCAATATATTTGCTGAATCAATTAAATTCGATTCAGCAGACAATAATATATTGCTTGAGTCATTGACGGTATTTAAAAGAATCTGGGTTGGATACGATCGTTCAATGTTGAATCTTATATTTTCAGCATATGTTTTGATCGAGGTAACATTTGAAGGCAGAGGTATCTCGTTTTGGACAATAAAATTCTTCCAATCCTCATTTTTCCATGAGACAAGGTTAATTATAGACTGAACATTATTTTTTGCTAATCAGCTTTACAAATTTTGGATTATCTCCAGTTAGTCTTACCAGAGATGCAATATTTTTTAGTGAATGTGCGTGTTTTTCGGAGATTACCTTCGATTGAATCAGATCAAATACTATGTCAGGTGAATAATGATCGAAGTCGAGTTTGGCTAAGAGACTACTTTCGATAGAGGAATTTAGGCCAGTTAAAGTGATGTATTGTCTAGTTTTTTCTGCCTTTAATTCATCTCTAAATATGTGATTATCTTTAAGTGGTGTGTTGAGATCGAGTAAAGTTTCAACTTTTTGGTCGGGAATTTTTGAGAATGGTATATTGAAATGTGAAGTATGAGACGATGATGGTGTAAAAGAATCAAGCGACATCTTTATTTTTGCAATATCTCGTTTTAGTCCACTATCGATACTCTCTCCTTCTGTCAAGACTTTGTTTAGGACTTGCAAAAGTGTCATATGCCTAAATTTTGTGTAAGTCAGTTTTGCAATGGCGGTCTTTAAGTATTTTGATAGAGCATCATCAGTTTTAGTACCAATAAGACCTAGAAGTAATTCATTTTGAAAATAATCGTTTAATTTTTGGTTGATATAAGTCTCTTCTTCTTTATTCAATTTGCTGCCGTTACTATCTTCTAGACTTTTAAAGAAGATTTCAGATTCAAGTAAAGATCTTGGAATTTGCATCATTTTTTTTGATTTAGTTTTTTTCATAATGTTATCTTTTGTGGTCTTGTCTGATTTTCTATGTCTTCCTTTTGTTCCCATTGATTTCGCTATTCTCTTTATCTTATCTGCGGTCAGATTATCAACTTTTCCGGTTATTTCAAGTCTATTTTCTGACTGGAATTTCTTGACCGCTTTCTCAGTAGTCTTGCCAAAAATCTTATTAATTTTTTCTTTGGAGTCAATAAAGTAACCAATTTTTGATAAACCATTCTGAAGATGCGATATATCCTCACCTTTTGGAATAAGAGAAAGGTTCTTAGAGATAGAAACCATATCTTTCTAATAATAATAAATTATTTAACTTTTCTTGATTCTATATTGAAAATATGAAATTTCTGAAATACAAGAAAATTCAAACCATAGTTTCTTTTTCTATCTTGTCGAATAAATAATAAAGAATACAATACAATTTTTAACAAATAAATTTTTAGGCGCCTAAAACTAATTTTTGACTGATTAAATAATCTATCTTTTTGATATTAACTAAAAATTGATATAAATAACTAGAAAATATAATTGTCATTGATAATATAAACTAAAATCTGATATTATGGATATGTAAAAACAGACCTTCTTTTATCTACAAAATGATAATGGTAACCAATTAGGCAATATCCTGCTCCAAACCAAAATATACCGACTAATACAATTTCGTTATTCTATTATTCTATTGATATATTGAACGATATCTATACAAAACTTTCTGGTTCTGTAGTAACTAGAAATTGCCTCTTTTAGAGAATCAAATGTATTATATAACAAGAAAGTATATTAAATTTCCCTTATCTCCAGCATTCCTCTACTGCATTAAATTCTGAGAACCAACAGGAAAATATTCTAATCTGATTGTATCTTTATTTTCAGCAAGAAACGTTCAGGTAATTTTAGAACAATAAGGAGTCGCTCTATCCACAAATATTATGCATTTACCAAATCTTTTCTCTATCTGTTTTAGATAATCTACAAATATAGCACTGTTAGATTCATCATATTGTTTGAATAACTGTTTACCTTGAAGAGATAGACAACCAAATACTATTGTTTTCCTTTTCGATCCAGTAACTGTTACTATTGGTCTTTTATCTGCAGAAATCCATTTCTTTCTTCTAACTACATAATCGTAAACAAATATGGATTCATCCTGTACAATTACATTCCAACCCGTTTTTAACTTGGATAGAATCTGTTTTACTCTTTTTTGAATTTCTTCTTTTCTTTAGCAGCAGAAGCAGTATTTACAAATCTTTTGTAAGGTACTGGATTTGAATCCCCATTTGTGTAATAATCTGTAGATCTT
>CAWIYT010000269.1:0-4701 GCA_963840085.1 uncultured Nitrososphaerales archaeon | reverse complement strand
TTATACAAATTAAAAAAAGAACTTGAAAATGTAGAAATAAAGGAAAAAGTAGAAGATAAAAACGACAAAATTGTAGAAATACCAAGAGAAAAAATTACAAACAACTAAATTTCACTTCTAATAGTTGATAAAAAATACTCATTAGCTGAAGAATTAAAAGATGATACTAAAGATACAACTTATGAAGCAATAGGATTGGTAACTTATTCTAATAGCAAATCAACAGTATTATCTTATACCTCAATGTTTCAAAGGCTATGGTTGCAAACAGAACTATATGACCAATTAAAGGTACATGACAAAATACAAAAAGACTTCATAAATGTAGCAGCTCATGAATTAAGAACACCTATACAACCTATAATTGCAATAACCGATATAATTTATTCTCAAAGTAAAGAAGATAAAGAAAAACGAGAATTACTGGAAATTATTATGAGAAATGCAAAAAGGCTAAAGCGATTAACTGATGATATTTTGGATATCGCAAAAATAGAAAGTCAATCATTACAAATACAAAAAGAATGGTTTAATCTTGAAGATGTAATTTCAAGTCTTATTTCACAATATAAAACTAATATAAAAGAAATGGACAATCCAGTAAATTTGAATTTTATTATAGAAGAAAAAAATTTGTTTATCAAAGCAGATAAAGGAAGACTAACACAGGTTTTGGATAACCTATTGTGTAATGCTATCAAGTTCACAAAAGGAAAAGCAGATGGTAGTATAACTATTACCGCTGAGAAAAAAGATAATGGTAGTATTATAGTTATTACAAAGGATACAGGGATTGGTATAGATAAAGAAATATTATCAAGACTTTTTACAAAGTTTACTACAAAATCAGATAAAGGTACTGGATTAGGCTTGTACATATCTAAAAAAATTATTGAAGCACATGGTGGAAAGATTTGGGGAAAGAATAATGATGATAATAATGGACTAGGTGCAGAGTTTGGATTTATCCTTCCAATAGAATAGGATAAAAATTTAGAGTATAATTGTATTTTTCTATTTTCGTAGTGTGAGATTGAAATAGGGAGAAACATCTATACATTTGTGTCTATTAAAATGGATAAGTTTTGATATTATGATGAAATTGTATTCATTTTTAAACTAATTAGATGTATATCTTTATTATATTTCCCGAATTCTTAAACTATGAATCTAGTACATTATGAAACACTTTTGTCTTTATCTCAGTGGGATGTGAAACAAATTTGACATAAATTTGGGTCCTATACTTATACTTTTCATATATGTATTTTTTACCATTTCTAATATCCAATTCATTTCTTTTTTAGGAATTTAATAAAAATAACTATATTGTCAAATATTTTTATTTTAATACTTCATAATATTTTTTGATATATTCAAATCCTTTTATTTTATGATCTGGATTCACAGATATCTCTTTTAGAATAAATTTATTTGCAATTATATTTTTTGTTTCTTCTGAAACAATGATTTGATTTTTTTCAGCAAGTTCTTCTAACCTGTTTGCTAGGTTCACTGTAGAACCAAATACAGTAAACTGATCACGTTTTTCTGTATTAATTTTGCCTACTAATGCTTCTCCTGTATTTATGCCACATTTTAGATAAATATGTTCTATATTAAGACCAAATTGATTCTTCCATATTCTAATCCATTCATTTCTAATTTTTTCAAAGATGGTATCTAATTCAATTGCCGAATTTAATGCGTCTAGTGCGCTTTTTGTATTATCATAAGTGTTGTTATCTTTGAATCCAAAAATCGCAATTATACCATCACCCATAAATTTGTCTAATATGCCTTTATTTTCATGAATAACATTGTCTGCTTCGTTAAAAAATTCTCGTAAAAATCCTACTATCAAGTAAGGTTCATTCTTTAATAACTCACAGAGATAAGAAAATCCGCTTATATCCCAAAATACTATAGATAATACTTTGTTTCTAAATATATCTAGATTTGGATCGTAAAATGTTTCTAAAATTATAGGATCTACATATCGGATTAGCATAGATTCTATTGGTTGACTTTGTACATTTGTAAATATCTTATTTAAATAGTTAAATTTAATATTATTAGTAATATCCTCATCAGTTTTATCTAACAATGATGTATCATTAATGATAATAAAACCTTGTTCCGCAGGATGCATAACACAATAGTAACGTACCAATCCAGTTGGACTATCAAATTTCTTTGAGTAACATTTCTGAGGTTGAATTATTCCACTATTAAAAATACCATCAGGTTTACCATTTTCAATGTCTCCAGAGATTAAATGATGAAATTCGGAATCATTGTTAATCCATGTTATTGTTTCTCTATATTTTATCGATTTAATTCTTGGAGTAAAATATTTAATGTTATGATCTTCATGCATTTTTGTTTTTCTGAAACCTTTTGGAATAATTATTACGTTCTTCATCTTAACAACTGACTTTGATCTATCTATATTTAGAGAATAACGTCTTATTAAGTCATAAATATATGTGAATGATATTCGCTGTTGATTTTATATTATAATTGTTAAATAAAATAACTTGTAATTGAATTTAGAATAATAGGAGACATTCAAAGTAGAATTGGTAATAGAATATACCGATTTTCCATACTGGATACGTTTTGCTCATTTTATTAATATTATCTTTATTACTATGTTAATTCGCAATGGTATAGAAATTCTTAGTTCATTACCAAAGTTATACTGGAAAGATGATGCCTTAGGTACTGAATGGATTAAATTTACAAAAAAGAAAGATCCTCCACTATCAACAACAAAAGATAAGTTATGGATATCTCTAGAGGAAGAAGAAGATTTTTCTCCTTGGATATCTTTACCCGGGCATAAAAATCTAGGGCTTGGAAGACACTGGCATTTTTTTTCTGCAATATTTTGGGGAATCAACGGTATTGCATCTTGTATTCTGTTATTTACAAGCAATGAATGGACTCGTCTAGTACCTACATCATTTGATATAATTCCACAAGCAATACAAACTGCATTTACCTATGCTACACTTAATTTCCCTCCTCCTGGTGATCCTTATAATCCATTACAACAATTGATGTATTTTGGGGTAGTCTTTCTATTAGGACCATTTATGGTAATGACCGGAGCAGCAATGTCCCCATCGATTAGTGCACACTTTCCATGGTATCCAAAGTTATTTGGAGGACGACAAGCAGCAAGAAGCCTTCATTTCTTAGGTAATATTGCATTCATTCTCTTTATTATTGTTCATGTTAGTATGGTTGTAATAGAACGTTTTCCAGAAAATATTGGTCAAATAATTTTAGGATATCCTGTCAATTTTGTAACTGCAATAGGTTTGTTTGCATTCTATGTAGTCGTAATAGCTATTATACACATATGGATAACAAGAATTTCACTAAAAAATCCACGCTTTGTTCAAAATTGTCTCGATAAAATAGTAAATAATATCAAGTATTTATTTTTTAGAAAAATGGTATCAAAACAAAGATTTACCAGATCAGAAATATCTCCATTTTTCCGTCTTAATGGCTATCCTCCAGATACAAAAGAATATAGAGATCTTTATAAAAATGATTTCAAAGAATATAAATTAAAAGTTTATGGACTTGTAGAAAAGTCATTTGAATTTTCTATTTCGGATCTATATAATATTCGTAAACAAACACAAATTACTGAACATTTTTGTATACAAGGATGGACGGCAGTAGGAGAGTGGGCAGGAGTACCTATGCAATATATAATAGAGCTTTGCAAACCACTTCCAAAAGCAAGTACGTAGTTTTTTATTCTTATCAATATATGGATAATGCCCAATACTATGAAGTACTAGATTTGGAAATTGTTAAACATCCACAAACTATACTTGCATATGAAATGAATGGCGAAAAATTAGATATAGGACATGGAGCTCCTTTAAGGTTAAGAGTAGAGACACAACTTGGTTACAAGATGGTAAAATGGCTTAAAGCTATTGAATTTGTTGAAGATTATAAGCATATAGGGTTGGGTCAAGGTGGCCATAGGGAAGATCACAGATATTATTCACCCAGAGATGGGATTTAATTATTTTTTTATTCATTTTTTCTTTAGTATGACTATTTATTACAATTACAAATTTCTTTTGTAATTTATATCTTTGATTATATTTGTTATTCTTTATATTGAATAGTATTTTAAATAAAGTTTTTAAATTATACTTTGATTTCATGATAGTTATAATTACAATGCCATAAAGCAATCTATAAAACTATTCTAATATTATGGATATATTTATAACATTAAAAATATTCATAGCTATAAAAATATAATATCCACTAAATCCACCATTTTATTTCTAAAGTTACTTATCTTGATATTGGGAAATGACTCTTTCTGCATCTTCTTCTCCTTACCTCATTATATTCCATATCTGTGGTCCTCATAGTATGCTAAAAGATATGCAAATTATGCTCCAAGAAGATTTAGAAATTCCAAAAGAAAGAATCAAAGTTGAAGAGTTTACGGGTTACTGAATGATGAATATAATGACTAACGTTCAACTAATCAAATAAGGTAACTTGTAGTTATCATTTTATCTTTGAGGTATTTACTTTATATCATGTCTCTCGTTTAACTTTTGAGTAGGCAGTATTTGTTCTGTTGTTCTCTCCTCTAAGCATGTCAAAGATGTAGCTCTTAATTGAACAATAACCTTCAAAATGAGTTTT
>CAWIYT010000268.1:0-14359 GCA_963840085.1 uncultured Nitrososphaerales archaeon | reverse complement strand
TATCTAATACAAATATTATTTTAAGAGTAAAATACTTCTAAGGAAATGGTATTGGAAGTATAAATGGTACATCACCATCATCATGTTCCTTTTCTTTTTCTCTTGTATCACCATCATGTTGTTTTCCTTTATCACCATCATGTTGTTTTCCTTTATCACCATCATCATGTTGCTTTCCTTTATCTCTTGTATCACCATCATGTTGTTTTCCTTTATCACCATCATCATGTTGCTTTCCTTTTTCTCTTGTATCATCATCATCACTACTCTTGCTATCTTCTTTTCCTAACACAATATGATTATGGGATGAAATATCAAGACTCACAAATAGTAAAATACTTAATAAAAATATAAGAGATATTTCAGTCCTAATCAAATTATATTAAAAATATTTATAATTTTTAATTATATTAGAATTTAGTAATTGAATTATGGATGAATATTGTATATTTAAATCATCGAATTAAATTAGGTAATATTTTAGTAGTATTTTAAAAAGATTTTACTATTAAATACTATTTATTAAATTCCATTTTGAAAATAGACTATTATTTTATGCTACTTATGTTTATAGACTTAACTGTATATACAATTTGAATATTTCCTAGAATATATATTTTGATAAATAATGATTAATTACATTTACCTATAGGTAACCAAAAAAAAAAATAAAAACAATGAAAAACTATAAGGAATTATCTTTGATTTTATATCATCACTTTTAATAGCGCTGTTAATTTAAAAGAATAGATTTAGCTGTGAATGTCCTCCTATTCTAACTTGTATGTTACTAGGATTTGTCAGGAACAGAACATCCACTATTGTAGTTATGTATTCTTTATATTTGTATTTTCTTGGTCTCAGTTTACGGAATACTTCCAAAGCATTAGATATATTCTATGACGATGAGAAACGAAGTCGTATTGCTATATGGAATTGGATACAAAGATTTGGTTCATGCCAAATCTACAAAAGGAAAAGAGTATCATCATTCATAGTTGATGAAACAATTATTCAGATTGGAAATAGTCATTTCTGCTGGTTGTGAATTGCAATCGAACCAGTTCATAGAACTATACTGGGAATCTATATTTCAAATGAAAGAAATATGTTTGTAGCAGAGAATTTCATTAGATCCCTAGTTGATAAATATGGAAGACATACAACAGTTTACACAGATGGTGGAACATGGTATCCATAACAAGCCTGTACTTTTTTACATCTAAAACACAGACTACATTCTCCATTAGAGAAAAGCCTGATTGAACGAGTTATGCAATATTTTAAGAATAGAACTGAATGTTTTGATGATTACTATCCTTATTGTACTAACAACCAAAAGAAGAAAAAGAATTGTGATCAAGAACATGTATACAATTGGATAAGGTTGTTTGTATATTTCTATAATTCAGAAATTAGAAATAAAATTTCATTTATCAAAAGAGGAGGTGAAATAAACTTAAGTTAACAGCACCATTTTAATTATGTATGATAATTTCTTTTTTTGCTTTCTCCATCTTTATTCATAAATTTATATTAGTATAAAAATGATGATTTTTTATAATATCATTGTTTCTATTGATTTTGATTATTAAATAAGTTATAAAAATACAATTATAATTAAAAAAAATAAATTTAATTTTTTGATTTCAGTGACTGGTTGTCTCTATTAATTACTTTTTTTCTATCTATTTTTTATTTATTCTCAATACATCTACTTCTCCATTATGTAACCAGTTTTTTAATTCCTCATGGCTTGGTTTAGCATTATGATTACCCGATAAATGTAGTTGCAATAAAGCATAATTTATCTGATTCAAGAGAGGTTTGTTATTTTCATCACCTTTACGGATCTTTTGTTGTAAATCTGATGGTACGGATTTATTCCACCACTCTTTAAAACTTCACATACTAGTCCTTGGATCTATATATCTCAACAAACTATTTTTATATTATATTTAATTTTATCTTCTTTGATGTTGATTTTTTAACTATCTGATATGATCCCAATTTTTAAGATAATTCTAATTAATTGAGGCTGGGTCATTATTCTTTTTCTATAGATAACACATAAAGCTAATCTCTTGGAGTATGATGTTTTGGTGAAAAACTACAATACTATCCAAAAGACCAGCAATTAATAATTCATCATCTATTCTAATTAGTATTCTGTATTTGATTGGTTTGATAGCATGGTCAAATTCAGATAGAAAAAGAAGAAGAAACGTGGTAGGCCATATGTCTATTCTCCTACTGTAATTCTAAGATGTTTTATAGTACGTATTTGGTTACGATTAGATTCTAACAGAGCATTGTATCAGTATCTTGCGATGGATTTACCATATAACAGAAAGGTAATGAAAGCATGTGGACTATCACAATTACCACCAAGCAGAAGAACGTTTGACAGACGTCTCAATACAATATCTGAAGATATAAAAAATATGATTACTGCTATGGGAGAGCTTTTTGTACATGAGAAAATAGTTGATCCTTCTATTCTTTCAACAGAGACAGTACTCTTGTAAAGGCTAAAGGTTTTGTCTGGCACAAGTCATCTATGAAGAAAGGAGAAGTACCACGTTCTGGTATCGATACTGATGCAAGTGGGGATTTAGTCACACAAAGGGTTGGATATTTGTGGATATAAACTACATTTGATATCAAGTACTGCTGGCTCTATTATTGTACCTTTAGCAGCAGATTTTACGACTGCTAATATAGCAGATAATCAGATATACAGTACATTAACAACAAATCTACCAGTTACAATTATCAAAAGAACATTATTCATGTCTGCAGATCCTGGATATGATGATCATGAACTGTATGATCTCAGTAGCAGTATGGGATTTCAGTTAGTGTGTCCTGTACAAAGATATAAAAATACATCTATTGAAAGGATAAAACTGATAGAATTTTATAAATCTGAAGTAGGACAGACTATTTACTCTCAGAGAGGTAAATCTATTGAACCATTGATAGAACATATATCAAATCTGTCTTTAGGATAGATCCATTACCTGTTAGAGGATATCATAAGACTTGTACAGTAGTGTTACTGTCAGTACTACTATACCAGATACTTGTCTATTATAACTGTAAAACCAACAAAGTTAATCCCAGAGCAATCAAATACATGGTAGGAACATAACTAGTGATTACATCTATTGGGTAGTGGAATAATATTTATTTATTGAATTATGACCCAGCCTCAGTTAATTAACAAGTTTTATTATCACTTTGTAATTATTTTTTTGTAGTGGTAGCAATTATTAATAATTCAATATCAAGATATTAAATAATTCTATTTATAAAAAGTATAGGATATTTTCTCCATTCGTTATAAAAATACTTTAAACTCATTCTATTTTCCATTTTATTGATATAAACTATAACATATTATATAACTTACAAAACTTAATTATACAAATGAAAAAAATGTATTAGAAGAAAAAGTATTATCCATACATTAACTTGTGCTCAGGAGATGCTTGTTGTCTTTGTTCTTCTACTGATTGCATTATTGTCTCTAATTGTTGTCTTATTTTTATTCCTTGTTCTTTAAGCGGATTTGGATCAATCTTTAAATTTTCATTATTTGTTATTTTATTAAAAGACTCAATTAAAAGAGCAGCTCCTTCAGGATCAGGCAAGCCATTTAGTGCAGGCACAAGAATAGCAGTACATGAAATACCATATGATAGACAAGAAGATAACAATCCTCCAGTAATTCCACCTATATATGCAGTATAATTGTAATCTATAGAATTTTCAATAGCCTTTTTGTCAAGGTTACTATCTTCTTTAGTTTTATCTATTTCCCCATCATTATCATCAACTTGATTATTATGTTCTCTTCTTTTTTCTTTATTCAGACCATCATCATGCAATATTATCGGCCGTCTTCCTTCTTTTGGAACCCCCTTAAGTGGGATACCATCTAAAACAATAACTTCTCGTATGTTATTTTCTAATGACCATCTTATTAATTCGTCCATGACTAAATGAATACCCTTTATCATTATGGGTGCTTCGCATACAATAACGCAAACATTTCCTTCTTTATTTGCATATAATCGAAATGGATGCCTTAACTTCCCCCCAATATATATAACACTAGGAGTAATGTATTCAGATTCAATACACGCAATTTGATGCATTTTTAAAGTATCAATGATATAGCTAGTGCTTATTGATCCGACTAAACCAGGACCTGGAAATCCTGCAATCAGTGTTGGTTTATCTAAATTTTTTATTTCTATTGAGGAGGTTCTGATTTCTCTAATATTAGTTGAAACCACCATATTATATTATCTTTATTCTTTGTTAATAAATAAGTAATAGTAAATGACCATTATAGTTTTATTATTATCTTTAGAATTTCTTTTAAATTCTAAAAATAAATATCTCTGTGTAATATTAATCAGTTTCACTAAGCAATTGATTAATTCTTCCAAATAAATAATTAATAACTGAGTATGTAAAATTACTCTATCTGACACATTTAGATTATTATTCTTCAATAATAGATATATGAATTCAATAAAGATAGCCTTTTCACTAATATGAATATCATTTATTGCAAATAATATACTCAATTGTTATTTATTGGTAAATGTTTTAGGAATAATCTGATAAAAAATCTACATCTACCTCACAAGACGAATATTTTAAAATAGTAAAACTATACAATTTTATATTACTCTATGGATAAAAAAAGGAAAGGTCAAGCGTTATCAAGATGAGACTCTTAACATCCAAGCCATTTTTTCATGTTTTTCCATGATACCAATTAGAAAATCATTTGTTCCCATATCATGATATTTATCTTCACATTCATCTGCATTTTTTCTTAATATTTTAATAATTTGTTCATGATCTGAGAGTAAATTAGATATCATTTTCAAATCATTTGGATATTCCCTAGGTGATTCTTTTATTCTAGTATATTCTAAAAATTCTTGAAGAGTGCCTAAAGATTTTCCATTAAGACTACGTGCTCTTTCTGCTACTTCATCAATAATTTCATCAAGGATTTCATATTGTTCTTGAAAGAATTTATGCCTGTCATTGAAATGAGGGCCCACAACATTCCAGTGATAGTTTCTAGTCTTTGTATAAAGAACATATTCATCACACAATACATTATTTAGAATTTGTATTACACCATTAAGAGATTCTTCCGAAAGCCCTATATTGATATCTATGTTACTTTTTTTTACTAATGTAGACTCCATTTTTATTTTTTCAATATAATTAGGTCTTTATATAATATAAAGATACTATATACTATAAAATAAAATAAGAGCAAGCAAGGGAATCTAAAATCCCGAAGTTAAAGTAGATGGGCGTCCGTTAGCTAATTGGATTTTTTTATTTTACATTCATATATTATTTATACCACAAACTTAGTTTGTGCATTTATCTTCAAAGGATGTGTGTTGGAAGTCATTCGCCATTCTTAAGAGACCCAAAAATCAATAATCTTTTATTTAACCTTCTTTTACTATTATTAGCAACAAATAGCACTTGTGCAAAACGTCATCTTCGTGGGTGTTGAAGTGTTAGCCTTTAACACCCACTTTTCAACATTTTTACCGTAAGATTCAACAGGGTTCATTTGGTCATGTTATAGTAAATTTAAAGGATCAGAGTCTAAAATTTGAAAAGTTAGACCTGACAAAAAATAGAGGATTTTTATTTGTTGATTTATTAGAGTGTATTGGCATTGTTTACAACAACATGAAATAGTCTTTTCTTTCTACAACTTCTACATTTTCATTTATTTTATAATGTTTTTGATTTTTATCCATAAATCTAATAACAACACATAGATTAGAATAAGACTTTACATTTGTAATAATTCAATTTAATCTTTTTATTTCAATTGCTATAAAAATTATATTAGTAGAAGAATGAAATTTATTAATATTTTATAAATGTAAAGTCTCTATTCTATGTATGTGTTTTCTTTAGAGAAACAGTATGTCTACAAAAGAAAATTTAAAAGAAATGATATCAACATCACTAACAATACAACAGTACCGACTCCTAATCGATAGAAAGTACTAAATTTAACAGTATTATTTCTATGATTAACGCAAGTTTAAATTATATTGAATATTTAAGTTCCATATCTCTGATAATCTTATGATATTTTTAATATTAATATGATAATTGTTGTAGGGAGCGTATATTAATGTTAATACTAATGCAAATATCCCAATTATCATTAATGACGATACTGTATAAAAAATTATAGTTTCATAGTCATGGATTGATACCATAACATTATTATAAGTTTACGAAAATTTCAATTTTGCTAAAAAAATTAGTATATCTATATCATTATTACAGTAATTAAATTAAATCATTTATATTCATTTAATAAATAATAATAATCTAAAACAATTATTTAATAGAAAGAATTTTTAACATATTAAAAAATAAAAATTTAGATAGATTTTTGCAATCTAATGAGGTATTAATGGCCTTTATTTGACAATTCCCATATAAGATCACCAAACATACCATTCATATGTCCTATTTTAATTTGCATACCGTCAAGTAAATTAAGCGCTTCTGAAGTATTATTTGATTTGACTAATTGTATAACCTCCTTGATATTATTTGCTAATTGAGTGTGAGTAAATCTCATATGATCCATTATTTGTTCTGCAGCAGGAGAAGTCATTTGAGCAAATACTTGTTGTGGAAGAACAAAAAGAATTCCACCTAACAGCAGAAATACAAGAACTGATTTCATAATATTATTATGCGCTTTAATCTTTTAAAGATTTAGGATGATAATAATTGTTAGAAGCTTCTGTTCTAAACCAAATGGGGAATTTATGACATTACCCTCTAGATCCCCGTCCTCTGGAACAATAGACTCACCTATGTTGATGCTGTCGTCATAAATTGAAAGTTCTTTTGGTTCGCAGTTTACACTTTACGTCATAAATCTCACAGTATGTCTCTCCAAATATTGAACCAGGAACCTGTTCTCTCCAGTAACATATATTTTTTTATAATTGTCAAAATCTAAAGGTACAGGAAGACCCTTTAGAAGACCCTCTCCCAACGTTTGTCCGGTGATGCGGCAGTTATCTCGGATGTTGAAGATGAACTATAAATGAGTGCAATAAGCAAAGTAGAATTAACTACACTTCTAACGAACTTGTTATACAATATTCATTAATTCTAGCTTATGCTATTAAAATTTCATATAGTTTTGATATTGAATTAGCTTTCATAAATATATACATTAATTAATCTGAGACCTTGGATTGAAGAAAGTAATCAAACTATTACAATTCAATATGATATGTATTTCTTAATGATGATGCCAAATAGTAAATAAAAAAAGTTACAAATCAATATAAATACAATAAATAGTATAGATAATATTGTTAGGTACTTTCAAAAATAGCTATGTATAAAATACTCAGTTAAATTAAATACTCAGAAGATTTGATAAATAGAAATTAAAATTCAAATTTATAAAATACTTAAGATAGTCTTGATTGAAAAAGATGTTACTAAGAAATTACTCTTTATGTATATAGATTCAAATGAGTATGAAGAAAGTCAAGAAATTACATATTTTTCTATATATATGTAGCACAAGGATATTTGTATTCTTTTTCGATTTCTATGAATGTATAATAATAGACTAGATTCGTAGAGTTACACCATTTTGGTTTTTTGATAATAATATCAACATAATTTTCTTCAGCAAATACTAAATTTAAAGAAATAGATAAGGTCGTAGTCATGATTATCATATTTATTGTTATTAAAATTAGGAGGATATTCACTCTAATACTATTAATATAAAAAAGATTATTATAAATTTTCAAATACTTATATCAGAATTAGATATCTTTACAGGTACTTTGGATCCTGCTGAATTTATTTATTCGTTTTACAATTGATTTTATATGATTAATCAAATTAGTATAAAGCTATATAGTAGATAGGCTAATATAATAATATTAAAGAAGCAATTGTCTTTCGAACAGACTATATTAGATGGACTGAATGGGATTTGCACGCTCGGCTCCACAGACTGAATTGTTCATAATATTATATTCATATAATTATTATTTGGCTTTTTTTTAAACATTAAACTAATTTTAAGATTAATTTGTTCTAAATTATCTATATTATAGGTAATATGCAATAAACAAGTTCTTATTCACTCAATCTCTAAATTATTAATTAATTCCAAACAAATACATTGTCCTTACTTTAAGATGAATAAGACCAATTACTTGCCTTCTGCAAGTAAGAGGCTTTTTTCGGCCAGTCCCGTATTTGGCCTTTCCTCTCTACCATAATAGTGACTCGGGGAACGGGACCGAAACCCGGTTCACCATTTATTCTGCAGAAGGCAATATTTTATAGAATTTATTTTATATAAATAATTTATTTATTGAGAGACCATAGCCATCAGTCGAGTAAATCATTTCCCTTCTCTATTTTACATATTCTAATAAATTAATATAAAATTTTCATTTCTTGTTTGTTTATATTTCTCTGCCTCTGATTTTCTATCAATTTTCTTTTAAAATATTTGATTCTTTTTAGATATTCAACCCAACGTGAATTTTGTCACAAGTTCTTTAAATTAAGAAACTATATATTTTTCTTCCATAATGTAGGTCATAATATTTGATATTTTTAACAAAAAAAGTTAATAATTTCTAACATCCTTATTCATGATACAAATTATTTACAACAAATTAAAATTTGACAGAAAAAAATTCGCCATCATCGTCATCCTCCCCAAAAGAACCACTACCTATCAGGACCTTTATAATACAATTCTTTGATTTCCTCAAGACTTTTGGTATTATTGGTTTAGCAATAGCATTTGTGATAGGACAAGCAGCTTCCAAATTAGTTACTGCACTTGTTGAAGATATTATTAATCCGTTGGTTGGTTTATTCTTACCTTCTGGAAGTCTTGAACAATTATCTGCAAAGATTACTAGTGTTTCTGGTGCAATATCTGAGTTCAAATATGGAGATTTTATCGCTAACATAATTGATTTTCTTATAATAGCACTAGTTGTTTTTGTCGCTTACAAAGCATTATCAAAATATAAAATTGTAGAAGACAAGACAAAAACAGAGCAGAGTAAATAATGAAATGAAAATTATTAAATTTTTGTATAAGTAATATTCTTTTTTTCTTAATACTGTATTCAAATAGTTTTTGAAATAACTTAAGATTGTTTTATTCAATGAATTTAGGTATACGTTTATTTATAATTACACAATTATTATTCTCAATTGAAAACCTTTCAGAGATTCTAGTTCAGAAAACT
Source organism: uncultured Nitrososphaerales archaeon (assembly GCA_963840085.1). Taxonomy (GTDB): domain Archaea; phylum Thermoproteota; class Nitrososphaeria; order Nitrososphaerales; family Nitrososphaeraceae; genus TH1177. The sequence continues at coordinate 5,021 of CAWIYT010000268.1, read as the reverse complement.
ACTTTATTTGTATAAAGGGTAATATGTAGACTTTTAATAGTTAATAGTTCAAAAAGAAGCATACAATTCATTGAATGTAGATTATCGTCAGTTACTAGCTTTAGTGGATGATGAAGAGATATTGTTACTCTATTTAGAAAAGTACTACAAGAAAATGGTTATCATATAATGAGGTTTACTCATCCTCTTTTTATTCTTGATTATGTTATTGAACATACAGATGAATTTGCTTTGATTATTATGGACTAAAAGATGCCACCAATTCAAGGAAATGAATTGGCTAATAAAATAGCAGCAATAAATCCAAAAATCAAGATAATACTAATAACTGCATACGATGATATAAAAAATAACGATTTAAATCTGGAAATTGTCAAGAAGCCATATCAGTAATTAAACTATTACAAATAATTCAACAACATTTGAATTGATACTTATTCTATCGACTTATTTCAAATAGAGAAAGATGATATACTTTTAAAACCTTTTACTTTTACAAAATTACTTTCTACAATAAAGCCAAGAACAACTATAAAATAACAACTATAAAATAAATTAATTTATATAATAAAAAATTATTATTGTAATGTTTAAAGCCAAATAAAGTAATTTTTAAAATAATAATTTAAAGAAACTGAAGAAAGTAATAATCCTAATAAATGAATAAGTAAAGAAAAAAATTTACACCAAATAGAATTATCGTATCCTATGAGCTAAATAAATGAAAATTATTCCTATTGCTAAAATGGATAAGGTCAATATAGTCATTTCAAAAACTTGGTTAGAAGTTGGAGAGTATAGAATAACTGCCAATCCATATAAACTTGTCAAGATAAAGAAAATTCCAAGTGCATACCCTAATTTTCTTTTAAAGGTTGACAATTCTTTTTTATCATCAATTTTGATATATGAAGTTTATTTGAACTTTATTACTTTAGGTTCAGTGGAATCCTTCAGAAATTTCCATACAATTTCTATTTTTATTAATGACATTTATTTTATTTTATTTGGATGAACTTTAACTTTAATCCTGTATTTCAAATTGGTATTGTGATTGTATATCTTCTATATCTTAATATTAATGGAAGAAATACTTTAAAATGTGATCTATCTTCAAAATAATATAAAAAGAAAATTAATTAAATATTGAGATTATCCTTATATGCTCTACGTATAATAGTCTCAAGATAAATTGATTGTTATATTGATGGTTTCTACATAGCCAAACAAAACATTGAAGTTAAAGGTTATCATATGTTAATGAAAAAGTGACTCATTTAGCTGCAGAAAAAGTGAAGGTAAAAGTCATTGTGTATAGAATTGGATTTCTCTATAGGAATTATAAGTACTTCCACTGTTCCCATGTCCAATAATTTTTACTTTATTGCTTTGAATGTTAAGGTCTGAAAGGTCATATTCTATAAGTGTGTTTGTTGGCCTGTTAGCCTGGTTCACAAATTGCTTTCCGTTGATTTCAAAGTAATATGTCTTATCATGATGGTAACCTGTTAATCCTACTTTAGTTATGGGATAAATTCCATTGAATGCAAATTCAATCCATTCACCGTTTCCATTAGCTGACCATCTTGTTTCAAAGTTACCATCTGCAGCTTTTGGAGCCTCTTTCCCTAAATCCTGTGAGGAAGCTACCACTGATATTGGAATTAGTTTATTGGATGATGGTGTAGGAGGAGGAGGTGCTGGTGGTGGTATAGATGAATCATCAAATGAGTTACTATATACTAATCCATTTGTAGAAACATCCACACCATTATTCATTAAGTTATCAATTTCAGTATTTGTTAATGCTCTATTCCAAACTCCAACTTCATCTATACTTCCAGTAAAGAGATTACTAACAGTGCGAGAATTTGCTCCTATTTTTAGAGGATGATTGCCAGATATTTCTGGACTACTAGCAGTAGTTCTTGTACCGACCTGAACACCATCTACATATAATCTTACTATTGATCCATCAAAAGTAACAACACCATGATGCCATTGTCCATTGTTAAATGAACTTGGAGAGATAGCATATCGGTCGAGCCACTTGAAGTTTCAAATCCTCCTTGAACGTTTTCCGATGATGTCATCCATATTCCATAATTCATATTATTGCCAGATGAGTCTGTTCCAAATCCACCTTTATTTACTATACTAGCTTCAGATCCAAAATTTGATATTGTCTTAAACCATGCGGCTACACTAAATTTTGAAAGTTTTAAGCTTTGTGTACTTGGTATGGAAACTACATCATTATGGCTATTTATAGTTAAAAATGGCTCATAATGATATCCAGAAGATGGAGGTGGTGGTGGAGGAGGAGTCGGTGAGTCAGATTTGTTAATTGTAAATTGATCCATTGTTCCTCCTGCATTGCTAATAAATTTTCCTATCAGAGTGTTACCATTATTTACTATATCAATATTTAAATGTCCAAATCTAGTTGATTGTTGAGATGCAATAAATGAACTTTGGCCACTAAGGGAATGAAAGTTTACACCTCCTGTTCCTACAATAGCATATATCTGACCTTCAGGATCGTTATAATTATTAATATTATTATTTGTAATTATTGGATTTGATTTGCTATTTGGATTAAATTTTATTGGAAAAGATCTTTGATAATCATGAGTATGACCTTCTAATACTATGTCAACACCATATTGGTCAAAAATTGGATGATAAATATCTCGAAGATTAGATTCGCCACTACATGAAGAACAACTATTAGGAGAAGAGTACATTGGTTTATGAAAATAAACAACAATCCAATCAATATTTGGATTTGCAGCTGCTGAAGCTAAATCATTTTTAACAAATAAGTTTTGAGAAGAGCCTGAACTATATGATATTTCAGTGGCCATAGACAAAAAATGAACATTTTGATAGTCAAAGGAATAATATTGGCTAGTCATTCCAAAATGATCAAGATAAGTATTCAAATCCTCATCAGCAGCACTATTTTCATGATTACCTATTGTTATCTTCATTTTTTCATCAATAGGGTCTACCCTATCTAGCCAACAATCTGCTGTTGATTGATAAGAATAGTCACCTAAACCTAATACAAGTTCAGGATTTTGATTTTTTATGGAATTTACTGTATCTACAGTATTAGAGTTACAGCCCCAATCGCCGGCTGATCCAAAATGAAAATCTGGGATGGTAGTAGTTGTCTGTGCATATATTGAATCTATATTATTGATATTTACAAAGAAAAGAAATAAAGATATTGTGATAATAGTAACAGCATACACATTGGAATATTTACACTTCATTATTTTTGAAATGAATTTCTATTATATATGGAGAAAGTAGTATACACTCTATAGAAAAAATAATATCATTTTTTAAGTTTAATTTAACATATTGTATCTACAATAAAAAAGTTACAAAATATCATAATAATAAAATATATTGACCGATAAAGAGAGAAACAAAATAGTAGTATATCTAAATTGATATTTCAACTATTTCTATGTTATTTGTTTGGACACGGAATTGTTAAAGATGTTTTATAGATATTATTCTCATTATCGTACATGTAATTTACATCTGAATCATCAAAGAAAAATAGTGCATATTTTCCTAATGATAGATCATCAGCATAGGTAACCTCTTTGAATCCACCAGTACTGTTGGTTGCAAAATATCCATTTAATTTTGGATCTAGATTAGAATCAAATAATACCCACGAAACATGAGAGTTTGGAGAAAAACCATTAGCATTGATATTAATATTAAATCCTTCTGCAGGACCACAATCAGGAGAGATATATAACTTTAGATTCTCCAAATACTAATACAGATGAAAAAAATGATGGATAAGATAGTGACAAAAATGATGATATTAACATTAACACCATTGCTAAAGATTTATACTTCATAATAAAAATTTGAATAACAACTAACTAATATAGTTATAGATAATATGTTATATAAATTAAATATTATAATTCCCAATTCGATTCTCTAAGGAAGTTAATATATGCAATTAATTCTTTCAGGTTATTATTTCGGTACCTTTATCAGGTACCATTTCTTTTCATATAAACTCATAGAATTGGAGGAGTAATTGGTTATTTGTAGGTTGACAATCTTTTACCATTTTATACATTTATGGACATCAAGAAATTTAAGAATATTATTTTGCATTTGTAAAGTTAATTTCAGTATTTAAATTTAATAAAAATAATAATTGGGGCTTGTTACCTACACAGAATAATTACCAGCATTTTGACATAATCTAATAATATCGTATAGAGAGTAAATATAATCTGTTCTAGTTATGCAAAAGATCTAATATAATACAAAGAGAACTATCCTAAAAAGTAGATCTCAATACATTCACATTAATAGGCAACGCTGATTATTATATCTGTCATAGAAAAATAAAAAAGTCTGATATATGTTATATTTTTTATGGCGGTAGAAACCATAACAGCAAAACAATGGCAAGAAAAAGTGACAGACTCTGTTCTTCCTGTAGTAGTTAATTTTAGTGCAGTTCGTTGTGGTTTTTGTCAAGCTTTAGAACCATTATATAATAGATTATCTGAACAATTTAATGATAAGTTAGTATTTCTAAAGCTTATGGTAGATGATAAAAATAATCAAGAATTATTAGATCGAATATCAGTTGAAGGTACACCTACATTAAAGTTTTATTGTAAAAATAGAGAGATAGGCGAACATATTGGATATGCAATAGAACCAAAATTAAAACAAAAGATAGAAATGTTTTTATCAGAAATGGAATTCTGCATTAAGAATAGTACTGAATTGACTAAGAACCTATCCCTAAAATAGATAGAATATATCTGCTTGTTTTTATCATTTTTATTTATACTATAGTTGAACAAAAGGGAAAACATCAAGATATTAGAACAACCACAATACACATTCCAGATGTTCTATAGAATAAATTAAAAATATTTTACCTGTAACTTTTTGTTCCCGACCTGGAAACACTTTCTTTTAGAACTATTTTACATTTATGATATAAGTAAGACGATTAT
>CAWIYT010000267.1:0-3446 GCA_963840085.1 uncultured Nitrososphaerales archaeon | reverse complement strand
GGACCAAGCAGATATGAACCTGTCGAAATAATAAGATTTAAGAATCAAATTTATTATTCAGATTTTTTTGTATTTTTATAATTATTTTACACATAATTTCAAGTCTCAACAACATAATAACTTTGAACCTAGCCAATATATAGAGAAATTAAATATACAAAAAGATTTTTGAGTTATTTAAACCATATTATCTATAACCTGCTTCGTATTATAAATAAAGATCAAAGTCTATAGCATCCTCACTATTCAAGATAATTTACAAGAAATTTCCTTTAAATGCTATTTCTTTTCTTCACTCTGTTCATGTCTTTGAAAGATTTTCTTTACCTTTTCCTTTACCTTCTTTTTTCCAGCTTCTACATTAACGGTTCCAGTTGTAATCATCTGTATTCCTATAATTATCAAATCTACTGCTATTAATTTACTAATAAATAATTTACCCCAGAAAGGAATGATATTAATACCAACAGAAATTATTATGGCTAATATTCCTACTGCTATAGTAAATCCTCTAACCAATCGCTTGTCAGATTTATTGGTCAATCCATCAGCTATACGTGAAAATCCATCTACCATCAATGAAAATCCCAAAATTAATAAAAGTACTCTAGCAGCTGCTATAGGATATGTCAATGCCAATCCTGCTAGAATAATAGTCAATACTCCTAATCCTATAGTGAAGAATCGTAAGTTATGAGCAATAAACAATCCAGTAATAGTTTTTTCAAATCCTGCAATAACTAAAACTATAGCTATTAAAATGAGCAAAATCGTTAGACCCGAATTTGTTAGTGCAACAATTGCAAGTAAGATAGCTAAAGCACCAAGTACAATTTGGGCTGCTCTCACCCATTTTGGAGATTTATTCATAGTTATCTCTATTAAAGACCTTTATTTAGTAGAGTTGTACATTTCCAATAATTAATACATTCTATTCAGAATTAACCAATGAAGCAGCGTTACATTATATAATACAAATCTCAAATCATTAATTTTCTTCCATTTACTCACATAATTAAATCTGAAATCATCGAAAATATATACAAGTATTTAATTTGTAACAATATGAATTTAGATGTCTATACAAAATCTACTTTAGTATTTTTAATAGTTCTCAGTCTTTCCATTTCTATAATACATTTTGAAAATGCAAAAGCACAAACTATTAGTTCAACCGATCCGAAGGAATTATTAAAAGAATTCAAAACAGGAAAGGACACTATTCAAAAAGACATTCAGATAAATTTTAATCAATTAATTAATGAAGTTAAATCACAACTAAATTTTAGTTCTGTTGATTCACATCTTTCATTAGCCTCTCAAAATTTCATAAATGGGAGAATATCTGAAGGATTATCTGAATTGAAATCTGCAAATGAAGAATGGAAGAATTCTAGTATGACAATTATTAAAATTGGAAGTGATTTTATTTCTATGGCTAAAAATAATTCGACATCTATGAATGATAGTACAAGAGAGATTTTAGATAATTTCGGTAATATTTTAGTAAACATTGGAAAGAAAATTGAAAATTTAAGAATTCAACTTTCTGATTGACATGTATTTACATATAGTACAATCACAATACATTTTTAAAAAAAATATTAGATTTTAAAAAAGTAATTTTTATAAAGTTAAATAAATTTCAGTCTTATTGACAAATAACAGACAACAACTTCCTCCAGGTCCACAAATTTCTTTTTCAGAATTTATGGATAAAGTTAATGAAAATCCTTTCAATTTTCTAATGGATTTAATACAAAAATATGGAGATACCATTTATATAAAATTACAACAAAAAGATGTGTATATTTTAAGTAATCCTGATTATATAGAACAAATTTTTACCAGAGATTACAAATTATTTTCTAAAACAAGAGCAGCAGAATTAAGACCTTTTTTAGGTAACGGTCTATTGTTAAATGAAGGTGATTCACATAGACAGCATAGGAAAATTATTCAACCATTATTTTTACCTAAATCAATCAAGTCATATAGCAATATCATGGTTGACAATATAAAACACATTTCTGATAATTGGCAAGATAATACTACAATTGATGTATTACAAGAGATGACTATATTGGCTATGGGTGTAATGACTGAATCTTTATTTGGAATCAATTTTAGAGATAGGGATACATTTTCAAAAGTTAGTGATTCATTTACAAATATTTTAGAATCATTTACTCAGGTACATGAGCCTGATCGAAAACATTCTCGTTGAAAACTCAACAAATACCTATGAAGATAATAAAAAACAGAAAAATAAATTTCAAGATTCTCTTGATTATTTAAATCAAAAAATTTATACTCTAATGGATCATATTAAAAAGACCAATCCTGAAAAACCAAACCTAATCTCACATCTCATGAAGGCAAAAGATCCAGACAGTGGTGAAGAGGTTGGATTACCTGAAAAACAGATTAGAGATGAAATAATGGTATTTCTATTTGCTGCACATGATACCACATCAACTGCATTAACATGGTCATTGGCTTATCTTGCAACAAATCAAGAGATTCAAGATAAACTACAGAAAGAATTAGACTCAGTGCTTGAAGGAGGGAGAGTACCAACTGGTGATGATTTACCAAAGTTAGAATATGCTGAAAAAATTTTCAAAGAGACCCTTAGAATAAGACCATCAGTATGGGCATTATCAAGATTGACAAATGAAGAATACAAAATAGGTAGAATATGTAATACCAAGCAATTCCATCATTTTTATGAGTCAATATGCAATGCATAATAGTCCAAAATACTATACTGATCCAGATTTATTTATACCTGAGAGATGGACAAAAGAATTTTTATTCAAGTTACCAAGATTTGCATATTTTCCATTTGGTGGAGGAATCAGATCCTGTATTGGAGAAACATTTGCAGTTCAAGAAGGCGTTCTTGCTTTAGCAACTATATTTCAAAGATGGAAGATTCTGCCAACAGAGGCAGCAGATATAAGTTTTGAGCCAAAAAGACTAGGAGGATTTACTAAACCCAAATATCCTATAAAAGTAACTAGTGAAGAGCAGAAACTAATTAATTGAAAATTCTGTTTTCTTCCTTCTCTTTGATCATAATCTTGTACAATAATAATTCAAAAAAATTTTAGTAATAATATAAAACATAAAAATATTTAGTAAAAGTAACAGGTACATTGTTTTAGTTTATATCATTGCATCTGCTGAATAAACATTTATTGGTGAGATTTTTACATGTTTTGCCCCTAATGCCATAAAATAACTGTAATATCGCACTTACCATTATATTTCTATTATTATTGTGTACAAAAGTAATACATTACCTAAAAATTGGTTAAATTTCCGTTTAATTTCATATCAATTCCTTTCTGGGACTAAGATGCCTAATAAGCCATTTTAGAATTATATCTCGTTGAGAACTATACATTTTGCAATTATGATCTTATACAATATCTGATAAG
>CAWIYT010000266.1:0-3071 GCA_963840085.1 uncultured Nitrososphaerales archaeon | reverse complement strand
GTATTAATCCCTCCTTGGCATATTTCAAGTTTCTATACTTTCTGAAGAATTCAAAATTAAATTAAAAAATAATTTTCTAATAATAAAAGCTAAATACAAGATAGCAGCAGAACCTATGACATTATAGACTCTTATTTTTGCACCGCTATCGGTATTAATCCCGAAGAGCCTATAGTTTTCTCATGTTCATCTCCTTTTAGCGATTTTCTATTCTATCTCTTTGCATTTGAACTTTAATAGTAATTTCTCGGGCTGCATGAATGAGTTATGTATTAATGCAATTCTCAAAAGAATCAACAGTAAAAAAAATTAATATTTTGTAATATTTCGAACAAAAAAATTTGAGTCCTTTCTTGATTGAACTTTCTCATTATACCAATGAACCTACTATAAGACTAAGGTAAATCAAACATTCATTTATTTATTCTCTGGACATAATCATCATAGTTAATGATGTCTATATGATATAATATGTAGTACTCTATTACTCCATTATTTTACTTTCTTACTTTTTGCATTATACTTTTATTTTTTTATATTTTATTCACATGTTTTTCATTCCAATGTTTTATAAAATATTCAATTAAAGGCTCAAAATCACTTCTTGTTAAATTTTCTTTTTTATTTTTATTCTTTGAAATCTTTGCAAATTTACGTGCGTACTTTATACACGTCCAGCATCCAACAAGCGGAATTAAAGGAGCTAAATAATATCCAGTATATCTTCCTGAAAATTTCCACGCTTCACCTACAATACAATACTTTGAATCTCGCTCAATCATGAATTTATCTACTCTATCCAATCCTAAAGATAATTTTTTAGACCATATAGGACATAATTCGTTAAATGTAATGGATTTCGTCGACAATGTGTTTTGATGATAACTCCAATTGCTTATTTTTTTCTTCCAAGTCAGCATTATTCTTATCATTACTGCTACGATGATGATGAGAAAAAACATTATTAGATAAACTAATCCTTATCATCATAATGTATATTAGAAAACCTATAATATAATGATTTATTATACTGTCGTCTCATTTTTCTTTCCTTCTTCCTCTTTTATTAGTTCTTAAGCATCGCTAGATACAACAAAAAACAAAAAACCTATAAATCAATTAATTATTGCATAGCAAGAACAGAAATAAAGACACTGATAGGTATAAAATTATGTTTAATGGAACTTATTATTCTTATTTTTTATTATATAAACTAAAGAATTTCTATATCTGTTTGAGATAGGATGATATTCGTTTACCTCTTTTGTCTTTACAAACCCATTTTTTTCCAAAACTCTTATAGATGTTTTATTTTCAGGAAAAACATAAGCTGAAATTTCTTCTAATTCTAATATATCAAATGCATAGTTAACAACTAGTTTAACACATTCTGTTGCTATACCTTTACCCTGGTATTGTTTACCAATCCAATATCCTATATTTGCTTTTTTGTTAACATAATCAATATCTTTAATACCTATAGTTCCAACTAGTAACTGAATTGATTGTGATTTGTTTTTATAGTCTATAGCAAAGGTTATTGCTTTATGTAACCTAAAATCTTCATAACTAGATTTAATAAAATTTAAAGCATCATCTATTTTATAAGGATATGGAACTTCATAAAGATATTTAGCTATTTCATAACTCATAAGACTTACTATAGTTGTAGCATCATTCATTGAAAGTTCTCTTAAATTTACTAATTCCCCAGATAAGTTTGGGAAAGATAAACGAATCATTTGTTAGTATTCTATTACATTACAAAAAATGTTGAACTAGATTATAATTTAGCTATAACACAACAAGTTTTATTATATATCTATTTGTTGAATTTGCGATATAGTGCTATTGTATTATTACAAACTATGCATTTGTATTCTCCTTTTTCTACTAATATGACTCCTTCACCAACCTCTTCATTTGGATTATCATATGTTATTTGAGGAGAACCAGGATATTCTTTTGCACATTTATTACAATAATATCTTAAAAATCTCTTCTTATCTATTTTTCCTATATTTGCGAAGAATAAATGTGGTACTCCTAGATTGAATTTTAATTCTTCCTCCTCTGTTAGATTGACAAAAGCATAACCATTTGAACCTAATACCTTCTTTTCTTCCAAATCTTCATTTTTAGTCAAATGTGTTATCTACTTATAAATTATAAATTCTAAGATTAAACTCTTTAGTGCAATAGAAGATAGTAATATCAACTTTTTATGAAGAAAATTTCATTATGATTTCAGACAGTTTTGATAAAGATAGAATGTTTGTTCAATGCTTAACACTGATATCTTCATTTTAAACTATACTTTTTTATATTTTTATTTTTGTAGTTGAAAATTTACTTCAATAAGTATATAAGTATTTTAGATGTTCAATTTATCGAGTATTGATTCAATCAGTTATAATAATTTAATGAAATATATAAAAATAATCTAAATATTAGAAAATAGTTAAATTAGAAATACTAAAAATATTTGGAAAATCTTGTAATTATCATGCTAATATGTCATAGTTGCCTATAGTACCTTTATAAGAAAATACAGTAACTTTTACTTTCTTATCTCCAATTTTTTTTGAAATTATTTCTTCTACTTTATCTTTTATATGCGCCGGATAACCATCAAGACTATCATATTCTTTGAAGATTTCATCGTATGGTTCTACAAACCACCATTTTGCTGTTTTTCTTCATTAACTTCTATTTGGGATATTTTTAGCACTGTCATTTGTTTTCTAAATTGCTTATTCGCATTATTTTATATAAAATTTTATGTTTCTAACTAAAATCATTTTTTTTATTATTTTAAACTAATTGACTGTTAAACATTTTTTAGTATATAAAATATATGTATATCTAATCATTGTATGTCAAATGATTCTAATACTATCTACAATCCAGAAGATATTATTAAAAAAGAAGCAAGAGGATTAGGCGATGATGCTGACTTTGGTGAAATTCAAGAAATTGGTATAGAATATATAGTAACACAAAAGGGAATTTTAGATAAAGACAAATACTATATTCCAAAGAATTTGGTAGACCGATATGAGGATGGTGTA
>CAWIYT010000265.1:0-19166 GCA_963840085.1 uncultured Nitrososphaerales archaeon | reverse complement strand
AGAAAACAATAGATGAAGCAAGAAAAGAAATTCCACGTTATACTCAAATCGTTAACAATTATCAGGAAAATACAATTCAAGCAATTAGAGAAATTACAGATAATTATGTAGAATCACAAAAAGATATTCTAGCTAATTCATTACGACTTTGGTCTGATTGGACTGTATCTCCTAGACAACTGGCTGAAAACTATGGAAAAATAGTTAGTAGCTTTGCAGATAATGCCGTAGCAGCAACTAGAGTAATAAATAATACGATATTTGCAAATCTAGATTCTGTCAATACATCTGTTCAGCATACAAAAGAGAATATAAAAGAACTATCAAAAATAGGAGCTAATACTGTAAAAACATTCCAACAAGGTACTAGGGATAATATTCACAAAACAACAACAACAACAACAAGTTCTTCTTCTAATGCCTAATTACAGTATCGAACAAACAAAGATATATTAATTAGCAATAACATAATCTACATTTTTTTATTATTTAAAATTTATATTATATAAAAGTAATAACGTATTCAAGAAAAGTAACATATTAAAAAATATATATAACTTTATTTAACTATATTGTATAAATATATATATCAGGTGGTTCTGTTTGGAGTTCTTTGGACTGAAAAACCCGACTAGAGGACATGTGTCATTCATGAGCCTCAATGAACCTCCTGTTTTGTTACTTTGATAGCCTTACAATTTATCTAATATTAAGAAAAATTAATTAATTGTTAAATCAATTTCAGATAATTTAATAATAATAAAAGCTAAATACAAGTTAGTTTTGATAGAACCGTTACTACATAGACTATCCTATTCCCAAATGGTCACTACTTTTCTATCTCATTCACTTAAATTAAGATTATTTGTAACTATATTCCTAAAATAAAGATTGATTCAATAGGATACAACAAATTTAATACATCTAATAACAAGTATTTGAATAGTTAAAAAAATTAAGTAATACCTAAACATTTGAAACAAAAAGTACATAATAATGATTGTTATCTTATGCGTGGTTTGTGCGTGAGATCAATCCATTAGAATTGGCTACAAACAGTCAGAAAAGTAGGTTATATTTTCAGCAGGGTAGATGGAGTGGAAAAAGAAAATGTCCTAGATGTAACTACAGGTACATAAATCATTTATCATCATGTGAGAAAAGAAGGAGGAGATATTCATGTAAACGGTGTAGGTATGTTTTTAGTGATTTCACATGTACCTATTTGGCAAGGTTAAAAATCTCGTTTGATATTATATCTCATTTGTTATATCTATTTGTACTTGGTGTTCCTGCTTACAGAATACGATGGTATATATCTATTAATTTAGCAACAATTGAACGTACATTTAGAATATTCAGGCAAGCAATCTATGATTCGCTTATACTGGAAATACAGAATCTGAAACTATCTGGAGAAATAGAAATTGATGAGGCATTATTTGGAGGTCATCATAAAGGAGGGAAGCGTGGATGGGGTTCTATTGAGCACAAAAATCTAGTTTTCGGTATCTACAAAAGGAATGGAATTGTTATTACATTTCCAGTGTCTGACAGAAAACATGAAACATTGATTCCTCTGATACAACAGCACACAAGAAAAGGATCACTATATTATACAGATGATCATACTGCTTATGCAACATTGAGTTTAATTGGAAAACATAACTCGATTTCTCATGGTAACAAGGAATATGTAAGAGAAGATACTCATATTAATGGAATAGAAGGATTCTGGAGTTATGCCAAGACATGGCTGTATATTTATCGAGGTGTACCTAGACAATATTTTCATTTATATCTAAAGGAGATTGAATTCAGATTTAATAACCGACATATGGATTTGTATCCAATTATGTCAAAAATGCTTGTAAAAACTGTTTCAGATCTTTAGGTATTACCTAGGAAATGGCCTTACATGATTTTTCAAATTCATCATTTCTGTAAATAACTTTGCTGTCATTGGGCCAAAAACAGCATAATGATTGTTTGCTGATATTATAGCAGTTTTAACATTTTTTTCATTCTTTTGTATATCTTTGAATTTATACATCCACAAATGCATTTCTTTTGTTCTATCTTTGTTATTGTTTATTTTACCAAAGTCTCTTTCATCAATACTTCTATCTCCTATTAATCTCAAATATACAAAATCAGATGTTAAGACTGGTGGAGTAATTAAAGTATCTTGTTGACTCCATACAAGACAGTAATTCCTTTCTTTTAAATAGCTATAAAAAAGTTCATTGAACCAACTATGATGTCTTACTTCTATGGCATATCTAAATGAAGGGTCCAAAGTATATCGTAAATTCTTTATCAAATCCAAACCTTCTGCAATTTGTAAAGATGGAGGTAATGGCATCAAAAAGACAAGTATCTTTTCATATAATGGCTCCATAGCATCATAAAATTGTTCTATGTTATTATCTACACCTTTTAGATGTTTATCATGAGTTATAACTTTTGGAAATTTTACAGCAAATCTGAAATTATCTGGAGTTCTTTTATTCCAATTGTTAACCATGAATTTAGAAGGTATCCTATAGAAAGTAGAGTCTATCTCAACAAAATCAAAAATTTGAGAATAATATGCAAGCCAATATTTGTTATCTAATCTATCGGGATAGAATGGTCCTTTCCATCCATCATAACTCCAACCAGAACATCCTAGATGATATTTCACACTATCTTTACATGTAGTACAAGAAAGCAAAAACTATTTTTTAAAAATGTATTAGTTTCTTTTTCTATATTTTCTATAAAATAAATCTTTAGAATTGATATTAAAAATTTTGAATTATTAATATTGCAAATAACTCAATTATAAATAATCCTGAATATTATCTTTTTTATTACTAAAAAATAGACTCTTATTTTTGCACCGATATCGGTATTACTCCCAAGACCCTTATGTAGATAAAGAATCAGATTTGTCTTCGAAATTATAGGTTATTATTGAGAATAAAATGATTATGGAGAATGATTTGATAATGAAGAAGATTAGTTCAAAGATAAAAAGAAGAAAGAGTAGATTATAAAGATGCATTATGCGATTATCATTCTAAAGGAATTCCAAAATATGTAAATTAGAAGATGATTATAAGAGTTTTATAGGACATAAATACAAATAATGATTTGATAAGTACTTGGAAATAGTATATTTCTAATTTTTCAAAATATATTGAATAAAAAATAAAGAATAGATATAATTAAACTTGTTTTATTATCTTCTTGAAATGTTCAAGGTTCTTCGATAATATCTCATTCCAAGATTCTTCTGTATAACCATGTTCCTTTATGCCATGTTCTTTGGCATTTTTCAAAACTTCTTCTTCTGTTTCACCATACATGGTATGAGTACATACAGGGTCTCCAGCATCTTTACAATTTATTGAAAGAGTCATATTGAATTTTTAATAGAATAAATATTATTTAAAATTGGTCTAATGCAAAAATAATTTTAATAGTTAAATTATATTTCCAACTAGAAGAAAGTAAAATTAAATACTAGTTACTGATCTCATATCATGTCATACTCGAATCCCTCTAAGCTTTGGATTTTAGTTATTGAACCCATTTAGTTAATGGGACCAAGCAGATATGAACCTTAGATCTAATACATTTTCTAAATCATCCAAATAGATTAATAACGCATTACAAAATTTATCAAACCGTAACTTATATTCGTCAGTTAACAATGATTTTTTATCAAAATACAACATTGGCAAGTTAAATGAATCCACAACAGATAACATTGTAAAAAGATATGCAAATTTCAATATGGATGAAGTGGAATTGAGGAGAGGTAATAAAATAAAAAAATAAATAATAATATAACATTAATAATATAGCTATATAATAGACTAATGACTTTTCAAAAATCAACTACTCATATTGTCTTGATTACTATCATAACTTTAATTATTGCAACTTGTATAGCATCAATTTACTTTCAGGATTTAAATGCTCAATATTATAGTAATGATAATGATAATAATATTAAATTAGAGCCAATTAGGCATATGATGGATCATAGACGTCATCATATGATGATGGAGGATGGACAACAACAGCAAGAAAGTTCTATGAGTAATTTTTCTATGACAAAAAGTAATAACAACAACAACTGCTGCTGATGGTGATAACATAATATATGCATCAATAGTTATAGGAGCAATCTCACGTACAACTGATGCTTATCAACCAAATCCTATATATCTTAAAGAAGGTCAGATGGTAGTATGGACTAACAATAATTATAATCTACATACTGTAACGCAAAGACCTTTATCTGTAGGTATGGACACTGCTTTAAGATTTGACTCTGGCATACTTTTAAGGGGTCAATCTTTTTCGTACATATTTGGTAAAGAAGGAACTTACAATTACTATTGTACTATTCATCCGTGGATGATAGGTCAAGTGATCGTAGCAACAAACACAACAACCGTTACTGCACCCAATACCAATAACCAATCAGCAGCATCAATATCAATGCAAGAAAGAGGGGCTGTAGCGATGGGTTTTAATCAAAGCAAAATCTCACATCAGTTCAAGTCCACTCCTACAGGAGGTGAAATCTCGATAACTGCATTAAATAATAGCGATATAGAGACAATAAAACAAATCAAAAATCATATTTCTGTTATTCAAAAGGAATTCTCATCAGGAAACTTTACAAAGCCTTTCTATATACATGCACAAGATGTTCCAGGTACTAAAATAATGAGTGAAAAAAAGGACTTTATAAAATATAGTATAAATGAAATAGATAATGGCGCAACATTAATACTTGAAACTGAAGATAAAGAATTACTTAATGCAATTCATCAATTTATGGCATTTCAAGGTACTGAACATCTTGGGCATTAATTATATATATTTAAAATTTAAGAAAAGAAGGCTCTCTTCTTTTACTTTATTAGTCTTTTCACTTTTCATTCCTATATAGTATTTAATCAATCAATTTCTATTAAGAGCCTATCCCAAAATTATCCTCCTGTAGATAATAATGCTATTTGCTAATTGCACAAGACCAAGATAGTTCTCATTCTTCTTTTCATATCTTGTAAACAATTTTCTGAATCTGTTATGCCATGAATTTGTTCTCTCTACAACCCATCTTTTTACAGGATGTCTTTTCCCTAATACCTTTTTTTCTCTTCTGTATCGTATATGTGGTATGTATCCCCTCTTAATGATTTCTTGTTCTACATCTTTGGAATGATATGCTTTATCAAGACATAAATTCTGTTTCTGTTTATGCTTTGGTTCGGATGACGGTCTTTTGATAACCATGCTGTCAACTGTATCGATTGCAACAGTGACATCATGGGAGTATTTGCAGATGTTATAATAGCAGATAGTGGAATACCTTTTTTATCTGTAAGAATATGTCTTTTGGTTCCTAATTTACTCCTATCTGTAGGATTATGACCTGTCATTGCCCCCCCCCAAAGGTGATTTTATTGATATACTATCAAGAGATTGCCAGTTCCATTTGATTCCTCTTTTGTTATCATATATTTTTAGCAATCTGATCCATAATTTATCAAAAATACCAGATTGCCTCCATTCCTGAAATCTTCTATGGCATGTTGAATCAGACCCATACTCTTTAGGTAACATTTTCCACTGACATTCAGTCCTCAGGATAAACATGATACCATCAAATACTTTTCTATATGGAACAATTGGACGACCTATAGTGTTCTCAGGTTTCTCACCTGGTAAAATATTTTTAATTTCATTCCATAGGTAGTCTGGAATGCGTATAATTGTTCTAACATACTTTTTATTCTTAAACATTATCAGATATGATAAGAAACCAACAAGCTATATTCCTATCTATTTTTGAGATAGACTCTAAGTTAGATATTTGATTATTTCAATAACAATAAGACATTTGAGTTTTCTTTTTACAAACGTTATATTGTCATCTATTATTTCAATCAACATAGAAAATGCTTCTTTACTTAAAACAATCCTTCCAAATTTTTCTATAAACTGCTGCCATTTAATATATTCTCCAAAAATTTTATTTTCTACGGTATTAAGACTTACTCTTTCATTCTCAGAGATTTCTTATTAAATAGTCTTCGTATTTTTTACTTAATCTGCTTTGTTGCCTAACTGATTATTCCTAACATATTTAGCTAACCTATTCTAGTCATAATACATGTGAACTGGAAGAAGTACAATGAATCTCTAGTTAAACGTGGTGAGGTATTACTTGGTTTTGATATTATTGATAACTGGAATACTGAATTAGAGAAGATGAATGAAGGAAAAGAAGGTAGAAAGTTCGTATATCCACAGATTCATTTATCAAACTACTTGGGTACATGAGAGCATATTTTCATTTACCATATAGACAAACTGAGGGTATAGTACGAGCTCATGCTGCAAATACGTTACCATCATCAATTCCAGATTATAGCAGGATTTGCAGAAGAATAAACAGGCTAAATATCGAGATTTCTTCTGATGATGATAAATCTAGTTTACAACATGATGACTATTTTGTAATAGCAATTGATTCTACTGGAATCAAAGTATCAAACAGAGGTGAATGGATCAGGCACAAGTGGAATGTCAAGAGAGGCTATCTAAAGATACACATTGCAGTTGACATAAAAAAGAGAATTTTATCGTTACAGGTAACCAGTGAACAAGTATATGATGGAAAAGTACTGTCTGATAGTGGATGATATAACAATAAAGCAAAATAAGGTGATAGAAACTCCCATTATGGATGGTTCCTATGATAGTAACAAGAATTTTCAATTTCTATCACTCAAGGGTATAGGACCTGTCATCAAGATACGAAAGAATTCCAGGTGTAGAAAAACCAATCACTACATTAGAAATAAAACCGTAAAGATGCAGAAAAACAATTTGCAAGAATGGAAAGAGAGCGTACGCTATGGACAAAGATGGATTGTAGAAACTGTCTTTTCCTGTATCAAGAGATTGTTTGGAGAATATGTTACTGTAATCAGGTTAGAGAACATAATAAGAGAGATGGTACTAAAAGCTTCGTTGTATAACTGGTTTCAAAGTATAACTGTCACATAACTATCAAATAGATGAGAATAAAAAATGGATCATCTAAATGAGTTACGCAACAGAGCAACTTAATCTAAAAGTAACGGTGGTAGTACTAGTAGTTTTAGAAGTTGATGATAAATCTATTAACTAAACTATTGTAATTACTTGGCAAATAAATTATATGCTTTTAATAAAAGAAAGAGTGTACAAATGAATATGTGAAGTCTAAACTTATTCAATAAATAATATGTTGTATAACAAATCTAGATGTTAAGAAAAGCCACATATCTATTACTCTTTTTTTTGAGCATGCTAGCAATAATAGCATCAACAACTATTGGAATTGGATTAATAGATACAGACGATAACAACAACAATAACAAAGTATTTGCACAAGAACAACAACAAATCATCTAATGATACAGACTTGGTGATTAGAGCAGGACCACTGACTGCTGTAAGACATGTATTTGATGACCCTACTTTAAGAGTATGGCATTATTGTACTCCTCATCATAAGATAATGGCTGTATGTTCATTATTTGATACTAATCAAAAGAATGCTACCTTAATAGGAATAGAATATATGCTAACACCAGAAGATTATAAGAAACTTCCAGAAAGAGAAAAACCATACTGGCATTACCATGTAACAGAATTTGCTCAAAATAGAGCTGATCCTCACTTTCCTATGCTATCAGCAGAAGATGAGAAAAAAGTATTAAAAATGATAGAGAATTCATATGGTAAAGTGATTCTAGCTTGGGATCCCAATGATGAATTACCTGCATTCCCACCACAGGTTCCTATAGTCCAACACCCTGATATGGTCAATAAATCAACAACTCCTGAAACTCATATTGGAAGCTTTAATCAGACGCTAGATTACTAAAGAGAAAAGAATAATGACCTAAAAAAATCTTAATATTTTTTTTGAAAAAGCAGTAGTATTTTTTCTTGTGAAATTTCAAATGGAATAAGTAAAATTATATGAATTCATTTATTTGTAATCTTATAATATGTTGGTTAATAAAAAATTATATTTTTGCAAATTCTTTATTTTGATTTATTATTTTCTATTTCAGAATTGTTAGATAAACCTTCATTGTAACTATAAAATAACAAAAATTATTGAGTAGTTAGAGAGAATAAATGTAGATTTACCTTTTCTAGATTATATATGGAACCAGATCAAATCAGTTTCAATTCAGTTGTAATTTTTTGTGAACCACCAGCAATATCTAATACAGTTGAACCAGCAAGATCACCTCCGCCACCAACAAATACTATATTTTGTTGACCCATTGTTGTAGTTGTGTTGGATATACTATTCATATTATCAATTACCACTTGTAGTTCATTATCATTTATTGGATTTACATTTGAAATTTTTAACCCTTTGTCTGAACTTATCACTTTGTAGTTAGGTTCACAATAAGAAGGTGACATATCCTTACTGGTATGACAGATTTGTTGAACAAAGTCAGGTACATTCATCATCATCATACCGTGATCTGCATCTCCTCAGTCCATTCCAAAAGAGCCACCGCCATCCATACTATGACCACCGCCATCGATTTCGTCCCTATTCATCAGCATTTGCAGATTCAACTGGGGATGGTTTGTCAAATGCAAGCAGTGTAGAAAAAATTCCTATTCCTAAAATAACTATTGCAAATTTTGAAGATATTTTTATATCTTTACTCCTGGAATTAAATAATGGTAAATAGTTTTTGATAAATTATAATAATTATGAAATGTTTATCTCTTAAACAACCTTTTGCAGACTTGCTAGCTCGGAGAAAAGACAGTAGAATTAAGAAAATGGAATACCAAATTTAGAGGAAAATTTCTTATTCATGCTTCAAAAAATATGGATATAGAAGCTTGTGAAAGAGTATGATAAAAA
This sequence comes from uncultured Nitrososphaerales archaeon, assembly GCA_963840085.1. Taxonomy (GTDB): domain Archaea; phylum Thermoproteota; class Nitrososphaeria; order Nitrososphaerales; family Nitrososphaeraceae; genus TH1177. The sequence goes on along the minus strand of CAWIYT010000265.1, from coordinate 10,204 downwards.
AGGGATCTGTATTCTTATCTATTTTTGGGATAGATTCTAAATACTTTTATTTCGTATCTTATTAATCTTAACATTCCTTTCCTCTTGTAATTCCACCTATTGCTGCTGACTCTGTTTTAGCTGCATTTTCTATTGAAGTATAACACCATAATGAACATGAGGATCAATCAATCCGGGAAGGATATATTTTCCTGTTGCATCAATTGATTTGCTATAACTAATATTATTTAATGATTTAGAAAGATCTTTTATTTTTCCATTTTCAATTATAATATTAGTATTAATACTTCCAACTTTAGGTATTACAACACTTCCATTTTTTATTACCAGATCATATGAATTTTGCATTAAACAATATAATATAAAAGAAATAATAGATAATTATTATGTTACTATAATAATAATTAAAAAATTTAATAATTTATTTTATAGGATATATTACTAAAATTATTAATCTTTAAACTTTAATTTATAGAATAAAAAAAAGAAAGTTTAGTTTACTATTACTTTACCCGTCATGAAGGGATGTAAAGTACAGTAGTAGTCAAATTCTCCTGCTTTATCAAATGTATTATCCCATGTAGCACCTGGAGCAATTATACTGGAATCAAATGCGGGTGTTGCACCTGCGCCACCAGGGGTTCCTTCTGTTACTGTATGAATAGTAGCATCATCATTTGTCCATATTACAGTAGTCCCTGAAGATACAGTGATTTCAGGTGGAACAAAAAATTGACTTGCGCTTGGGTTAGAAGATCCTGGAGCAATAGATACTGCTTCTTGTGCATATGCTAATGTTGAATTAGTAGCCCATTGTGAAGCATTTTGACCTGACATTGTATCGTTAACTGAACCTTCAGGAGTAATTGCACCTTCTTGTGCAAATGCATAATGATTTCCAAGATTGGTTCCTAAAATTGTAGTAAATAAGACTGTGACCATTACGAATAATAATATGTTTGTCATGTGATTTTCGATGTATTAAAGAAGATATATCTTATAAAAGTTTCATATAGTATTATATTAGAGAAATTGCATCTTGATAAAATAATTCTTTTAATGACCATGCTTCTGATATTAATAACCATCATTAATCCTGTTATTGAAGAATATTATTTAGTATAATAGTTATAATCATTTGTATTAAAAAGAATATTAGAATAAACAAATACTCTTTTTAGTGATTTGACTTTTTCCACTTTTTCTATTTCTCTTTTTAGAAATATATTATTATTATGATCACTATTGGTGTTACTATTATTATCAATATCATTGAAATTAGAAGAAAAAGACTTCACAAAATTTTTTTCTTTTAAAATCTTATAATGATGAAACACTATTGACATCATTATAGGATATATTCTAATAGGATTTACAGCATACGAACAAACAGAATTGCATAATCTTGCTATTGAAAACATATTATCAAATGCTTTTTTGTCACCTTTTTTATTCAAGTATCTTTTATAGGATTTCCATTCTTTTTCCTCAATACTGATGCAATCCTAAAGGAAGGTATTGTTCGACCCATTTCTTTCTCTCTTGTTCAAACAAAAATTAATGATAGTAGAATATAATGAGTATAACACTCATGAGGGAGAGAGGGACACTATGACAACAACAATAAATAATAATTCTATGTTTAGAATTTTACATCTTTAATAGATAGATTCAAAGATCAGATCGATGGTTCTTTAAGAAATGTTCATTGAGGGACGATAAATGGTTTATGATGAAACATCCTTGTAGATACAGAATAACAACAACAATCAAAGATAGAAAAGAGATTTAAAATATGGATAGTATTATAGTTTTAAATTTTATTTTTATATAAAATAATATCTATGACTTTATTCAGATAAATAATCTGAATAATGTTCCAGAAGAAATTGACGGGTATTTTATCTTAAACAAAATATTTTCATCTCTTGCTGATGTTATTGTTGCTTCTATTGATTCAGACATCGTGATTGTTATATTACCTATGTAAATACTTCCTGATTTTACTGATTAAAATATTCATCGACCATGCCTACTATAATAAAAATAGAAAAGGTTGGGTATATCTTAATAATCTTTAATCTTCTTCTTCCTCTATTTCTCAATCTTCTACCTCTATTGCTCCTGGCGGTACATAACCTGCAGTCTCCGCCTTGGTCTTCTGTAATGTTCCAGCATAATGATTAGGTGGCGAGTAGGTTGTAAACAACTTTAGATCAGTATTTCCGGTATTTACAAAGTTATGAGGAGTCCCTGCAGGAACAAATGCAAGTGTTCCTTCTTTTATAGGAATCTTCTCACCATTAATATTACCTTCACCAGTACCTTGTACAAATATCAATAATTGGTCAATTTTCTTATGGACTTCAAGACCAATATCTTCACCCGGTTTAAGACTCATCAAAACTACCTGGGTATGGTTTGCAGTCTTTATTTCCTCTCTAAAGTTATTATTTTGTTTTGCAAGTGATATTATATCTACAACAAATGGAGCGGTATTATTACGAGAGGTAGCATTAGTTGTTGTTGTTGCAATTGCAGTTGCAGGAGGAGAAGAAGAAGAAGATTGATTCGAAATATTTGACATTGTATTGTAAATATTATTATTGTTGGTACTGCCTTGTTCTGCTACAGCATATTTTACTAATGATAAATTATTATTGTAGCCTCTAAATTCTGTAGAAGATAATAGAAGTAATGGAACAATAACAGTTATGGCTGCTATACAAACACATTGTTTTTTTAATACAAGATAAATTATATTGTTATCCATCGCTATGATGTCTATAAACTTTTATTTAACTATCGGTGTAACTACGTTACTTATTAGAGCAATAGTATCATACTAATATTGAATGTCAATGATAATTTGTATAATAGCAACACAGAAACTATTAAGATAATTTGTACAAAAATCATTAAATAGTTGTTCTAATTCTTTAATCTGTTATAGAGATGAAAAGAACTCATATCCAAATTTTATCTTTTGTTATTATTATTTGCTTCATCATCATCAGTAGTAGTAGTATATTGTTTTTATCTTTCAGTCAATTATCTTTTGCACAAAAAGAAGATAAAGGTGATAATGATGAAAAAGATGAAGATAAAGACAAACTAGTAGTAAGATCTCATATTAATTTACAAAATGTAGATTTAGAAAATACAAAATTTATACGAGTTATTGGTTTTATAAACGGTGAAGATGTTAAGCAAGATATACCTATCTCATCTATAGACAAAAATAAGAAAACTCTTAATGTTGATTTAAAAGTAAATGAAGAAAATGACATAGTTAAAGCAAGTTCTCCAGATGAATTCTTTGTATGTGCATATCAAGTAGGAGATGTACAACAACAAGAATCTACACCAATACCAAAATTTGATTGTAATGAAGGCGACATTTCAGGCAATCCTACAGAAATTAGCCTCTTTTCTTCAGGCTCCCAAGTGTACGCTCACAGTAAAGCAGTTTATGATGCTAATCTAAATAAAACAACAAATGACAAACAGAGTGATACAGTTAAAATAGAAATTCTTGCTCCTTTAGCAGATAAAAAAGATACAGAAAAATTAAAAATTGCTGCCATGATAAAAGGTCAAATAAAATCTGAAGTTATACAAGATGTACAAGCAGAACTTGACAAAAGTAAAGATAGTACAATAAAAAGAATATTCACCTTTGACAGAGATACTGACATAGGCAGAATACAAATTGGAGATAGATACCATGCGTGTGTATCAAGTAATGATTTGAGTCCACCAGAAGGTACTGAATGTGAAAAGAGAGTAGTACACCAATTTGATAAAGTAAATTCCTTACCAGCACGATAAAATAAATTAACTTGTCTCATGACAGAAATTCTTCAAATGCTATGCTTGTTATATTAGTATCAGTTTCTAATCCATATCTTTTTATTTGTTTGAGAAAATTTATTTTCAATTTTTTTCTCCTATTAATTTACTTTTTTTATATAACACTGTTCACTAATTTTTAAATATTCCAATAATTTATGTTATCAGACCTATTCCAAGTACAATAAAGTAGTCATGGCCTTCTCTATTGTTGTGATTTATCCTTAGAGGGCTATGACAATATTTACTAATAAATTAATTAAATTGTACCAAGTTATTAAACAGCATAATTAGCAATGAGTATACAACTAACCAAATACAGAGGACAAATATATCCACAAGTCCATAGCCTTCTTTTCTCCTATACCGGTTGTATTCATTAGAAGACTATGGCTTTACTATTACATAATAATTATCTGTAATTCTTCAATCTTTGTTTGCAAGTCTGCTCCTTGCCTTTCAAATTGTTGAGCATTTAGAAAAGTTGAATATAGTTTTATATCTTAAAATATTCTTTAGCCTTTTGTTTAAATGCTAAAACTAAATTATACCACCATATCTTTGGATAGTTAGCGCGTTGTCCCATAACTTTATCATAACATTCTCTATCTCCATTCAGTTGTAATTCATGTGGAATGTTTGTAGAGGAAAATGAAAATTCTATACAACATACTACAGATGAATAAAATATTATTTTTGTGCCAATCAATGTTTAAATGAATTTATAGAATCAGAGAAGGCATTAAAGAAATTAAAGATACATATGTTTTTATTGTTAAATATTATTAACTTTTAAATCATTTAATTTAAATATTATCCTCTTTATTACTATAAAATAGACCCTTATTTTAGCACTGTTATCGGTATTAATCCCTCCTTGGCATATTTCAAGTTTCTATACTTTCTGAAGAATTCAAAATTAAATTAAAAAATAAGTTTCTTAATAATAAAAGCTAAATACAAGATAGTATTAGTAGAACCCTACTACATGGACGATTCTACTCCCGACGAGTCTGTTCGAACTTTTTTAACTTCAATCTATTTTTTTTGTGTAAAACAATGTAACATAAATTTCAAAAATCCAAAAAATATAAAAGAAAAATAAAATAGTATTTTAACCAATACTTAATCATTTATTAATACCAATATCTTTAACCTTTGCATCAATAGTATATGTTACAGTAAATGGTTTACCATTTGTTTTATGAAAAACTAGTGCATTTCCTACAAAATTAAAGGAACCAGAACTTATTCCAGTACCATTTATTTCTATAGGTACATCAATTATATCTCTTAAATGAGTAATGGCAATACTCTTGTTACCTGGCAATACTGCATGATAGGGTTCACCATGTAATGAATCTGGTTTCTGTTCTGGAGCATAAGTATGAAGAATCTCTGCCTCTATTGGTTTACTTGCAGTAAATGTTACCATTCCTGACCAAACTTTCCCATCATCTCTTAAAGGAAGAGCAAATACTACCTCATGAGATGGTTGTCCATGATGCCTTACAGGAGCCGGTTGGGACATAACTGTCTTTTGTTCTACAAAAGTGTAGCTACCATTATCAAGAATAGAAGATGAAGAGGAATTATTATTATTATTGTTTATATCTGTAGATGCAAAAACAATTGAGTTTAAATCATTAGACAATATGGACATCCCGGTTCCAGCCATAAAAAATATAATTACAGGAACTAAAAACGACGCTTTTGAATTATCCATATGAACTTTATCCTTATCAAATAAATTGAACATATTAAGTCTCTAAAAGGGATTTAATTGTTATTTAATTTTTCCTATCTTGCATCAATAACAAGGAGACTGATTCACATTGCCATAGTCTTGTCATTTCTTTATCACACAATAGATCATGGCGTTTTAAACTAGAAATAAATTCTGTAACAATATATATTATAAAATATTATTGGTATCAATGATAACATAACGTTATTCTGTATTATCTAAATATAATTGATTTAAATTATAATGTCTAATAACAATTACAATGGAAAACGATAAAGACATAAAAATTGAAACAGAAGAAGATGTAGGATTAGATGATAAAATAAAAGCAGGAGCAAAAGCACTAGGTAAAAAGATTGAAGACACTGATAGAGATATTGGTGCTGAATACGAAGCAGAAAAAGCAAAAGAAAGAGTTGTTGATTGAAGATGATGCACAATAAATTATTTATAATAATAATGCCAGTAGCAGCAACAGCAGCAATCCTTGCAACTGTCCTTACTTTAGCAACAATTACCATTCCAACATTCGCGCAATCAGCAGAAGGAACAAATCAAACTATGCAAGATATGGGTCAATCTGCTAATCAGACTGGCGAAGCTATGCAACAAGGTGCGAATCAAACTGGTGAAGCAATTCAAGGAAATGCCAGCGAGGCTGGGTCTAACATTACCGAAGGAGCAAAGGCCATAGGCAAAAATATTACTGAAGGTGCAAAGGGTCTTGCTGAAACTATCGGCAAAGGATTACAAGATTTAGCAAAATAAACACAAAATCTTTCTTTTTAATATTCTGTTATTTTTTTATTATATGAAATTATTTTGTTTACTAACATCTTGAACAATAGATAAATTTTGTAATAGTCAGATAATCCTTAATGACTCAGCAAACCAGTTTCATCCACTATGGACTATTACAATTAAATAAATTATCTTGAATAATTATTAACTATGCAATCAACTTTTGTACAATGGCTAATGATAATAGAGGTTTAGCATCAGCAGATGAAAAGACAAGAAAAAGAGTTGCCAGTCAAGGTGGAAAAGCATCCCACAGTGGTGGCAGAAAATAGGATTAATAACAAATAAAAAAAGATAAATCTTTCTCTATATGGAGAAAGGTTATTCTTATTTTTTATTTGTAATTTTATATTACTAACATTAAACTACTGTACATAGTAAATAAGCAAATTATTACAGGATTTAAATGTCAATTCACATTCTTAGATGATAAAAGATATTACAATTGTCTTTAATCTTAATATATAATATTGTTTATCTAACTAGAGTTAGGTCACATGCCTATGTCTACTACTAAACCAAAAATATTGATAATAGATGATGATGAGGATATCAATAATCTATTTAAAATATTTTTAGAACATGATGATTTTCACGTAGATGCTTATACAAGCCCAATAGATGCATTATATTACTTTAAAAAAGATGAATATAATTTGATTCTCCTTGATTTGAAAATGCCACAAATAGATGGTATTGCTATGTTTCAAGCATTAAAGAAAACAGATAAAAATGTAACTATTTGTTTGATGACTGCAGATATGTCATACTTGGAACAATTAAAAGGAAAAATTCCCAATATTGAGAAATATGTAATACACAAACCAATCTTATTGAAAAATCTGAAAGATAAAATTAATGAATTAGTTTCAGAAAAAAGTAGTAATGTATTATTAGTTTAAAGATATTCTAACTTATTAATTTATTTATCCTTGTTTTCATTAAAGATATAATAGTGTTAATTCAAATGTTGTTGAATTATTTGCAATAGTTTAGTTATCGTTATTGGTTTCTTGACAATTTCTAAATTTAAGGCATTATTTACTATATCATCATATGCAGTTATTAGTATCATCTTGATTTTGGGATTTATTGCTGCTATCTCCTTAGTCAATTCGCAACCCTTCATTGGTGACATTCTGTAGTCAACAATAATCAAATCAAATCTATTAGGGTATTCATGAATATAATCTAGGATAAAAAGAGGATTAGTAAACCCCATTACATGATAACCATTTTCTTTCAGTGCTTCTATAAATAAAGTAACTATATCTTCTTAATCATCTACTATAGCTATTGACTGATATTGATACTCTACTACATTCAAAGAATCGTATGTCTTCGTTTGTACTACAAACTATTTAAAAAATTACCTTTCTTATTATGCAAACAAATAGTAGTGCTTTGAAATACTATAATCTTCTATTTTGTATATTCATTAACTTTATCTATCAAAGTTTCTATTGGGATTGGTTTGTTCAATAGCTCAAAGTTAAGTTTGTTACATTCAATATTTTCATATGCGCTAATGAGAAGAATTTTTATCTTATTATTTAATTCTTTGACTTTAATTCCAAGATTATATCCATTCAATTTGCTCATTCTAAAATCAGTAATTAACAAGTTATACTGTTTAGGATTTCTTTTAATATGAGCAAGTGCTACTAATGGGTCAGTAAAAGCATCTACGTCATAGCCATATGCCAAAATTGCTTCTCTAAAGAGATCAACTACATCTGGTTCGTCATCTACGACGACAATTGATTTCGTTATTGCAATAGTTGTGGCAGAACTCTAAACTATATAAGTATTATTTTTGCGAGCTTTAAATGTATTATCCCACCACATGTGTTACACTCCTATTATACACTTGTTTTGGTGTCATGTAGTTCAATGACATATGTACTCTTTTGTTATTATAATATTTAATGAATTGTTCGTGTCTTTTGAATCTAGGTCTTTCTACATCATATGTACGATGCCATCTTTCAATCTTTCCTAGTGTAGTAGATTTTCCTATACTACCCATGACATGTTGTATATCATGTTCCTTGCAGAAAGAATCAAAATCTGACTGTAATACAGAATGTGAATTGTAAAACTGTGAGCCATGGTCTGTCAGTATCTGTAATGGTTTTCCATACTTTCTGATTGTACAGTTTTACTAGATCTATAACATTTTCTGATGTACCTTCTATGCATTTAATCGAAGATAATACATACCTGCTATGATCATCAAAAATGGATATCAACCAAATTCCTTCATTTTCTATCACTTTCAGGTCAATCTGCCATAGTTCATTGGGAAATTTACGCTCAAATCGTATGTATTTTCTCTTCTTTCTGGGTTTAGTGATGGGATGATTATTCAATCCGCTTTTGCATAAAATTCTGTATATAGTCATATGTCCAATTTTTATCCTGTACTGGTTCAAAAGAGTACCCTGTATCTTGTGTGGACAGTACTGGTATTTCTTTCTTAACTGAATTACCTTTTGTTCTATCTTTTTATCTGTTTTATGGATTGTATGTGGTCTTTTAGAATGATCTTTTAGTCCATCCAATCCTTCTTTTTTTGTACCTGTTCCAGTATCTGTAGAAACTCATTCTGGATATGTGTATATGTTTACAGATATCGGTAACTTTCCATTCATCTATTTTGCGTCTTATACACCATCTTCTTATCTTTTCTAAATCTTGTTTATATTGCATCTGGTGTAACAACACTCCTTACTCTTACCAAGTAAAAGAGTGTAACAGATGTCATGGGATAATACATTTGCGAGCTTTAAACTCATTGATATTTATGGATTTAGGGCTCTAAAAGTTCGTTTGATGAATTTTATTTCTATTAAAATGATATTATAATCTATATTCTATTAATCCTAAGATATCGTATAATATGAAAATCATTGCAAAGCTAATTACTTACATTATTTCATGGCTTTCATAGGTTTTGTTATATCTCTTGGTAAAAGCAATTCATCACATATTATCAATAAAATATATCTATTGAAAACTAGAAAAGATTAACCTAGTTTTATCTTTTTGTATTTTAGAAAATGGCACGAGAGGCTACAATAACATCTGTGAACCTAACTGTGACTGACAATAAAGGAATAACAAATAATAGTAAAAGTAGGTAAAATAAAATCTTTGATTTAAAATATCATAGAATTGTTTTAGAGATTATCTTTACTCTTTGTTATTATCATCAAGGACTTTAGATAGCTTAGTTACTAAGTATCAACCAAAAAGTTGACAAGTCTTCCATCTATATGATTCAAAAAAAGGTCAAAATACCTATAGCAAAAAATACATATTTTTGAGCTATCATGTTATAAACATTGAAATATTTTCTATTAAATAAGTAAATCTTTTTTTTCTAACTGTACAAACATTTGGAAAAATAACTTTATCATGTGTATATGTTGAATAATATTGTAAACAAAAAAAAAAATAAAATAAAAAAATACTGAGTAATTTTTGATTTGTCTCTATTTTTTATAGATTTATCCTGCAATGTTTACTGGGGGAGGTGTCCAAGTTCCGTTAAGAACCTGTTCTGCCGGCAAATACATACGCAAAATCATAAAGAAGCCATCCGCAGGTGAAGGTAGCCAGTTAGATTCTTTGTCTACACCAGGACTCTGATTCTGTATATAGATATCAAGTGAACCGTCTGCATTTGTCTTTAATCCATCTGTGTACTCTACTATAGAATAACGATTAAGCGGATTGTCATAGAAATATTTCTCCTCGTTATACATCGTGACTGACCAGAAACCATCTACTGGTGGAGTC
>CAWIYT010000264.1:0-43535 GCA_963840085.1 uncultured Nitrososphaerales archaeon | reverse complement strand
TCTTCTATACCTTCTTCTCTGTGTCTCTTTAACCAGTCAGAAACCCATGTTCTGCTTCTATGAAGATCTCTTGCTACCTGTGCAGGAATTTCTTTGTAATATACTACATTTAACACAAGCAACATCCTTTCCTTTACATTAGAATCATGTTCAGATCTGTATATTTTTTCAAACTTTATCTTTGATATTGTACTAGCCAATAAGATATATCTGCTAATAATATACCAGCTAATAGCTATTCTGATCTAAAAGGTAATTCAATATAGTAAAATATTGTTAGCATACTTATGATAGTTGGTATAGTAGGGTTCTATTAACAAGTATTTAGTATTTATTGTTAGAAAATTAATTTGTAATTGTTTGTAGAATATTAAGGTATATGAATTTGTTGAATTTGCAAAGGAGGAAGTAATATCGATAGGGGTGCTAAAATAAGAGTCTAATTTTATAGTAATAAAGAAAATATAATATTTAAGATTTACTTTCTTGTATGACTATCAATTGTTGGTTTTATATAAAAAAAGAAATAAAAAAATTGTTGAATTATTTATTTTCCAGGTGGACTAGTTGTTTGTTCCTTTTTCTTTCGTTTTCTTTCAAAAAGTTATGGTCAAAGATGATATGATACACTAAACCAACAAGAAAAGGCAATTAGAATGAATATGAATAGGATAACATACAAAAGCCTAAACAAATTTTCTTCTGAACTTTTATAATATATATTAAAAATCTTTTTTAAAGATTTATGTCTTCTAAATTCTATCAATTCATCTATTTCTTTATCGAAATTACTCCCATATCTTTTTTTAATAACACTTTGCAATGTTATTATTCTAAGATATTGAGTTAAAAATAAGAAGAGTGTTAAAATAAAGATGAGCCAATAACTTATAGAAAGAACTAGCCAAGTCATTGGAGAAGTTTCACCACTTAAAATTTGTAGAATTCCAAAAGCAACAATAGCAGGTGCAATAAATATTTGTGAAAGTTCGATTTTCCCTTTAGTCAATAATTCTATTATATCATTATTTCTTACTTTTCTGTCAGTCTTTTCTTTATTGTTATTGAATTCTTTATCATTTTCTTCTTTGTCTTTTTTGTTGTTTACTTCTATTCCCATTGATTTATTTCTCCATCCTCCTTCTCCTCTTCTACATTTTCATTACTGATTCATCTTAATTAATTAATTATCTTAAAGTCATATTCTATTTATTTGATGTTGCTGTCCTTTTTTTATATTCTCTTTATTAATTATCTCGTATCAAAATTATTAAATGGAGGCAGCAATAGCAGCAACAGCAATAAAAATAGCAGTATTCGTACAAGAAGCAGGGCTCCGTTTGGCAAGCGGTCTGTTACTAGCACTAGATTGAAGTTGGAAGTGATATTCTAAAAACTCTCTGGTTCATACAAAAGCAGTAGGTTGGTCGGGAGTGGATTCGTCTATACCGTAGGGTTCTACTAACTTGTATTTAGATTATATTATTTAGAAACTTATTTTTAATATCATTTTATAACCTCCACTATCTCAGATATTTATTAATTTAATAAATTGTAGATAATTAAATTGATTTAAATTAAAAGTATTTTCTGTACCAAGAAGAAGAATTAATGTCTAGATGGCGGATTGTCTAAGCATTCAGCCCAAGCTCTTACAAATATATCATTATCAGGTATTTTAGGGTCTCCTGCAATTGCTGCTATCCATGTATCAAATGCAAATGATTGTGGATGAGAAAACAAACTACTATTTGAAATTAATGTTATTAATTAAATTACAAATGAATCCTTAATACCAAGACAATAACATATCCTCAACAACCTTTGTCTTCAGAAGAAAAGACCAGCCATAGATTAACACTAAAATATTTTATTTTTTCAATGGTAATAGCTATAATCATTGCAAATGTTATTGTAATATTTTCAGAAGAATACAGTAATAAGCATTCTGTTTCTCTTTGGACATTAAACATAACTGCAGCTACTGCTTCAATTTTATGTATTATTGTTCTCTGTAAATATGGAATTCATGGACTTCATGGTAAATCATATCTGTTTCTTGCTTTAGGTGTTATATCATGGTTTTCTGCAGATTTTACACTTTTATATAATTATTATGCATTGGGAATAGAAGAACAAAGACTTGTAACTATTACAGATGCTTTATGGTTTGCGGGATATGGATTTCTTGCTTTACATTTATTTATAGTAATACGTTCTTTACACATCAAAATAAAATCTAAACTTGTTATTGTAGTATCAATTATTACAGTGATTTTTATTAGTTATAATTTAGTTAATATTCTTTCTTATGATTTTCATACTGACGATGATTTTATAGCAATCATAGTAACTATTTTGTATCCTATTTTAGATTTTATATTAATAGTACCTTCTTCAATAATACTGGTAACTTTACGTAAAGATTATGAGTATAATATCACATGGTCTCTTTTTTCATTATCATTACTGGTTAATTCAATAGCAGATGATGGATATGTTAAAGATTTTGTAACTGGCAATTCTGAAAATCTTTGGTTTTGGAAGCTCTTCTATATAACAGATTTTATTATAATTTCAGGAGCTTTATTGTGGTATAATAAGTTTCATATTTCACATTCAAAGAAAATTAAAATTGAATAATCATAATAATGAGGTATATTTGTATATATATTTATCAGAAATGGTTACATCAGAATAATACCAATAGAGGTTCTAAAAGAAGAGTCTATTATTAACGAGATACTGCTATCTCATATTTAGCTTTTATTTTAGAAACTTAATTGTTCTTGAAAAATTCTAATATAATTATCCATGGCTTTATAGTATATAGATAAATAACAGATATGAAAGTAGGATTAGTTGTCCCTCAATTTGGGATAAATGCGACCAAAGAAAATCTAACTGAATTTATCCAATTAGCCGAAAAAGAAGGATTTGAATCGCTTTGGGTGTATGATAGAATGTTATATCCTCTTGATCCTCAACCACCATATCCATATTCCGGTCCTCCCGATATGAGTGAATGGCCCGAACATTTTAAGAATGTTTTAGATCCATTAACTACATTAGCATTTATAGCAGCTAATACTACAAAGACAAATTTAGGAACATGTATTATTGACATGGTTTTTCATAATCCTATAACACTTGCCAAAGAATTTACTACAATCGATATTTTATCTGGAGGTAGAGTGATTTGTGGTTTTGGTATTGGATGGTCCAAGCACGAATTCCTTGCATCTAATATCCCGTATGAGAAAAGAGGTGATAGAGCAAACGAAATTCTTAAAGCTATGAAAAAGATATGGACAGATGATATTGTAGAATTTAATGGAGAATTTTACAAAATACCAAAATCAATAATTGGTCCAAAACCTATTCAAAAACCTCATCCTAAAATCTTGCTAGGTGGTTTCTCACCAAAGACATTTGAGCGCATGGTCAAATATGGAGACGGGTATATAGGATATATAGAAGCGTTAGTGGGATCATTTGAATACATTCACAATTCAATTAAAATGTTTAATGATGCTATTGAAAAAAGTTCAAGAACTAGAAAGGAGTTTGATCTGACTTTTTTTACAAACCCACGTCTTTTGAATAGTAGTATCTCTAGGGAAAAAGGTAACCGATCTCCAATGACTGGCGAAACAATAGACGAAATTGGTTCTGATTTATCTATGTTCAAAGAATCAGCAGTAGATAGAGTAATTCTTGGCGTGAATGCAGGAAAAGATTATAATGTAAATGAAACTATTGAATTTTTTAAGGAACTGAAAAAGTTCTGTCAATAGTTATCAATGATAATTGAGAGATGACGATATGGTATTTAAAGCAGCAGCAATAAAAGTTTCAGCCATTCATTTTTATTGTAAATTCAGCTTAAAATGTATGTCTAGTAAGAGGATAGGTGGGCCCTAGAAAACTACGGGCCCGTCGGGAGTTGAGCCTTCCATGTAGTAGGGTTCTACTACATCATATTTAGCTTTTATTATTGGAAACCTATTTTTTAATTACCTTGAAAACTTAAAATATATTAAATTACTAATTACATATTGTGATTGTTTACTTGTAATTACATGATTATTAATAAAATGGTAAACGAACCTTTAAAATCTAGAAAATGTTTTGTTATTATCAATAACCTTTGACTTCAAAAGAAGGAGAAAAGACCAGACACAGAGTAACGTCAAAGTATTTTATTTTCTCAATGATAATAGGTATAATAATTGCAAATACTATTGTAATATTTTCAGAATCACACATTAAGCATTCTGTTTCTGTTTGGATATTAAATATAACTGCAGCTTCCGCGTCAATTTTAGGTATTATCTCTATCTATAGATATGGCATTCATGGACTTCATGGTAAATCATATTTGTTTCTTACACTTGGTCTTATATCTTGGTTTTTTGCTGATTTTACACTTTTATATAATTATTATGCATTGGGAATAGAAGAACAAAGACTTGTAACTATTACAGATGCTTTATGGTTTGCGGGATATGGTTTTCTTGCTTTACATTTGTTTATAGTAATACGTTCTTTACACATTGAAATAAAATCCAAAGTTTTTGTTGTAATATCAATTATTACAATACTCTTTATTGGTTATAATTTAGTTAATCTTCTTTCTTATGATTCTAGTATTGAAAATAATTTTATAGCTATGATAGTAACTCTTTTGTATCCTATTTTAGACTTTATATTAATCATACCTTCTGCAATAATACTTGTAACATTGAGGAAAGATTATGAACAGAATATTCCTTGGTTTCTTTCTTCCTTATCATTATTAGTCAATGCAATAGCAGATGATGGATATGTTAATGATTTTGTAACAGGCAATTCAGAAAGTCTTTGGTTTTGGGAGCTCTTCTATATAACAGATTTTATCATAATGTCAGGAGCTTTATTTTGGTATAATAAATTCCATATTTCAAACGCTCAAAGAAATGTAAAAATGAGCAATCATCATAAATAATATGTATGTTAAAACTTTTATCAGTATTTTTGTATATTAGCCTATAACTAATATATAATAGCAATACCCTTGAATTGGATAATTATAAATATATTTAGAACCTCATCGTCAAAATTAATACCGATAGCGGTGCTAAAATAAGAGTCTAATGTTATGATAATTAAGAAGATATAATATTTACGATTTACTGTATATCATAATAATAATAAAGTTGAATTTTTTATTTATTACTTTAACAATTTTTTAACAGTATTTGTAAATAGCTTTTTATCAACTGGTTTTATCAATATTTGTTCCTTTGATAAACCAGGAACTATAGTTAATATTTCATCTGATATATCTAAAACAGTTACAAAAAGAATTTTAATTGTTGGGTCTATTGATTTTATTTGTTGTTGTAATTGGAATCCATTCAAATCATTCATTCGGATATCAAGTGTTACTAGTAGATCATCAAAATTTGATAGGTCTTTAATATAATTCAATACATCAGTAGGGTCTGTAAAAGAAATTATTTCCATTTCATAACCATTATCCTTTAAAAATGATTCATAAGTAAGAAGTATATCTGGGTCATCATCGACTAAAATTACTCTTTTTTTGTTATTGTTTCTTTGTTTATGAAAAAATAAATCTTTTTTATTAGTTTTAGTTTCTATAAAATCCTCAGTAGAGGAACTTACTACCATTTTCTTCCTGAGAGAATTTATGATACTACTATTATCAAGAGACAATGATTTATTAACTTTTTTTATACTATATGTGGAGTATCCAATTGTTTCGGTTATCTTACATTCACCATTATTTATAAAATTATAATTGTTAGCAATATTAGAAAAAGATTTTAAAATTCTATAAAAATTATCTCCAATAATTATTTGATTTGGAATAGACAGCGAAGATGAAGAGTTTATCTTTGAACAGAGGTTTACTGTTGAACCAAATAAATCTATCTGGCTATAATCACCAACTAAAGCTAAATCTAATACACCATAATCCATACTAATTTTATAGCTGAATGGAGGAAGATGTTGCTTGGACAATTCTTGATTAACAGCATAGCGGGAATCTAAGATTTTCAAGCCACATTCAATAACTTCTCTAAAAGCTTTTTCGTTTTTATTATCAGATGTTTTTGGAAAATATAATAATAAACAATCACCAATATTTTTAATAACTTTCCCACCATAATTTTTAACTATTTTCGATACTGAATTCATAAATTTAGAATAATAGATTCTAATATGTTCTAAATTGTCCATTGTAATAGTATTTTTAGTCGAATCTACCAAATCAATAAAAACTACACAACTCTTTATTGAATCACCAGAAAATCTTATTTCTTTTGAAGAAAAATTTTTCATTTAATATTGCACACGAAACTAAATAACTATAATTTTTTACAGTAGAATAAAAAAATAATAAAAATTTATTGGTTGTAATAAGATTTTTCTATCTTATTTACAAAGTTTAGGTAGTTTTGAACTGACTTCATTATAGTATTTTTGTGCAATTTCTATTGATTTGTTAAAGGTTTCTGCAGATGCTAATGCAATATCATTTACTCGTCTTGTAGCGTTTACGGTATTGTCAGTCACATTTTGATTAGTCTTATTATACACATCTGTATAACGTTGTGGATAGAGATAATTGTTCCAATAAGATTTGAATGTATTATCTATAAATTTTGAAAATACTGATTGATAAGTATTAAGAATATTCTTTTGTAATTCTACATAGTTGTTAGAGATTGATTGGATTGTGTTAATAGTTTGTTGTTGATATTTGTTTGATGTATCTATACTTTTTTCAAGAATGTCATTATTTGTCTTTTGATATTCATTGATAGTATTAGTAACCTTATTTGTTGTATCTGAAATATTTGATGTTGTATTTTCTAACTGTTGTCTTTGATTGTCTAAAAAGTTCTTCTGTTCCTTCTTTTATAATTTCACTTTGTTTTTTATTTTCGTCTTTTAAGTTTACCATATTGATAACTAATTTCTTTAGTTTATCTAACTTATAAATTATAATAAATTAGAAAATTAAAAGTAAAAATTAGATAAAATTATACTAAAATATATATAAAATAGATATTGTTTACTAAGTTTTATATTACTAACAATTTAATTATTTGTTTTGACAAAAAAATTGAAATTATCTTCCTTGTTCATTCACAGCAAGAGGGGGTTTTTAGATGATAACTTATAGATTTCTCTAATAGATTAATTCATATATATAAGATGTTTTAATATAGCGAAAAAAATTAAAATTAACTAATAATCGTTTTTGACTGTAGTATGTAATAAATCTGCTATTTCGTTATGCATTTTTAATCCTTTTTCTGTAGTCTTGAATGTTTTAGTTCCTTCAAGATATTCTATTAGATTGTTCTCTATCAGGACAGAAAGATATTCCTTTAATTGTGTATAACTAAGAAAAGCTTTATACATAATTTTTGTCTTGGTTACTCCTCCATTAGCTGTCTCTAGGATATTACTCACTATTTCTGTTCTGCTTCGGTATTTCATATAAAATACATAGGTGATTTACTTATTTTAATCTAGTGTCCAAATAAGAGTAAAAAATTATAGAAAAAGATTCTAAATATAGATTTGCAAATATAAAAATCATAAAAAATCAGCTAATGATTTGTAATGAAAGCAAAATTAAATATTATTTATGAAATGGGATATTTACCATAATTAAATCTATCAATTATAGTAAAAATTCAAGTCAAATCAAAGTTTATCAAATCCTTTGTTGTTATCTAATTCATTAGTCTTTGAAATTGTAAATTCATCTATTATGTTGTTTTGATACTTTACATAATGATAGTAAGGTAGTATACTCTCATTTGCATAGAAAGTTCCTTTCAAAGTATTACCACTAATATCAATACTTAGAAATCCAAAATGTTTATCATCCTGTTTTGCAACAAAAGGTGCTTGTTCTTTTATCTCATAAAGAGACCTTCCTCCAGTTCCTGTTATTAGATAAATGACTCCATCTCTATTATCATTGTTATAATAATTATTTTGATTGTTATCTACTATTATGGGATTAGAACTATAGCCATCTTCGCCATTATATTTTAATGGAAATGTTCTTTGATAATTGTGATTGTCACTAGTAAATACTAAATCAACACCGTATTTATCAAAAAGAGGATGATAAATATCTCTAATTGTAGAATCACCAGGATGTTGAGAAGGTGAAGTATAGATAGGTGTAGTTTCTACAACAAATGTCCAATCGATATTTGGATTGTTATAAGCATTTCTTAAATCTTGTTCAATGAATTGATATTGAACAGAACTAGTACCATAATCAATAAAAGGGTCTATAATAGTAAAGTGAACGTTATACATATCAAAAGAATAATATGTTTTTTCTAGATTCAAAGGTTTCAGATATTGATTAATTATACCTGTTGCACCACCAAGGGTATCGATATATTCATGATCTCCCATGGCTATTTTCATCTTTGATTCAAGTGGCTTTATTATGTCAAACCAGCATTTAGAGGATTTATGATAACTTGCATCTCCTGCTGAAATTACAAGTTCAGGATTCTTCTTTTGAATATTCTCGGCTGTTTTTTTAGTATCTTCTGAGCATCCCCAGTCTGCCGAAACTGCAATATTGAAAGAATGTTTTTTTAGTGTTGTAGTTGTTGGTGGTGTTGGAAAAGCATTTTGCTCAGACGTATTATTTACTTCTTGTAATTGATTAGAAACTTTTGATTCTTCTTCTCCATCATCTTGAAAATTATAATAATCTTCAGGAGATACACTAAAAAAGCCATTATCATCTACTGCGAATACACTATTAAAATGAGATATAGTAAAGATCAACAAAAATGATAAAATAAATAAAATATAGAATTGATTGTACATAAATATTAAATAAAGTTATCATTATTTTTTATATAAGAATTGTAGAAGATTTTTCTTAAACCTCTTTACGCCTCAGCTTTAATTTATTACAATCAAACATTTATCAATTATAATTGAAATGGAGAATTAAGTTTTCTAAAATTAAAAATAAAATTATTATATCAATTATCTTTCCATCATTGGTATCAAAAGACCCTACTAGTCTTTTACCATCATTTGCTATTTCTAGATTAAGAAATCCATGATACGCTTCTCTATTCACATAAAATCCTAGCCGTTGCTTAACCTTGTCTAATTTATCATCTACAGTGCCTACTGTTAGAAATACAATCGCATTTGTTTCTGGATATTTATTTTTATAATGTGCAGTAATAATTGGTTTTGGTTCTATCTTTTTGTTTGTCTATTTATTCGATTTTGAAATTTTGAATAACTTATTTGATACCTTTCTTTATAGGATATAATATTTGCATATTTTTTAAGATTAGTTTAATTTCTTTAGATTTTGATAAAGATTCTTCATCTGTAGATTTTTCTTTATTATTATAGAATTTACTGATATACTTTCATATTTATGTCGTATAATGAGCTCTAGAAAAGTACGAACGCGTCGGGAGTAGAACCTTCCATGTAGTAGGGTTCTACTATATAGTATTTAGCTTTTATTATTAGAAACTTAATTTAATATGAAAATATATAACTGTAGAATAATAAACTAATTGGTTCGGTGGAATGCTGTAGAAATTTCAATATAATCTTTTTATTGAATTAATATTTATCCAAATTGAGTTTTGGTTTATAATTATAGTTGTTACTACTTTGATGAGGTTATAATAAAATAATTGTTAAAATTTAACTCAATATTATTTTTTATCTCCATTCTAGTTTAAATTACGTTATTATAGATAACAATTTGTTAATTATAATAGGTACGTATTAGCGTGTACTGGAAACCAAAGATTAGAAAATATTAAAGTTCTATCTTTTGATAAGATACTAAATTCAAAAAGGATTAGAGAATAATCTGATAAAGATATACCTGAGGAATTGATTTCTGTAGTAAAAGGTTTAGGTAAGGATAAAATCACTAAGGTATATTTTATCAATAGCGGATATTATAGAGGTTTACTCTTACTACTAAACGTCGTTTCTTGCTGCATCAATCATGCCATGTAAATGAGCTGCTGCCGTTTCAATATCATTATACTTATATTGTCCCGCCCTGTTTTCTGCAGCCAGCACCCCGCATCGATGTACTTTGGCAAAATCGCTATAAGGGAATTTATATCGTCCTTTGGTATCTTCTTTTTCATTTGTGTCTACTCCCAAATACCACTTCCCATATTCATCAAAATTATACTTTTTAATATACTCATTCTCTTCTTGTGCAGACGGTTTATGCTCGCTCCACATATCTTTTTCATCAAACACATAGCTTCCTTTTTCTATTAGTCGTTTCGCATGCTCAAATGCCCGTTTATTCAGCTTTATTGTCAGATGGTCACCTCCTTTCATTTTAATTATTTCTGCATCAATGATAAATGTTTGAATAGTAGAGATAGCTCTTCTAACTACTATTCTTGTCTTTTCCCCAACAAAATTATCAAATTTAGTGAATTATAGATAATGATAAATTTGGATGAATAGCTAAACCTGTTCAAAAGAATAAATTACTATCAAATATAGTGAACCCGAGAAAAGTACGGGCCCGTCGGGAGTAATACCGATAGCGGTGCTAAAAAAAGAGTCTAATGTAGGGATACTACTACCTTGTATTTAGCTTTTATTATTAGAAATTTAATTTTGTTGAATGATATTATTCTAGTATATCGAATAGATCATTTGTTAAAGATAAAATAAACACGCACAATAAAAAATAATCTGAAATATTTTCTAAATAATCATTCTTTAAAATATAAATATAATTATTAAAGAGAATTTAATATGAAAAGAAATAGAAATGAGAAAATAAAACAAAAAAATAACATTTTTGAAAATCATATCATTGAAAATTTAAAAAAATATTATAATATTGATGACCATACAGATTTATTAAAGTACATTAAAAAACAGACTACAATCAGTAATTGAAATGTCAAAGGTTTAGGTCCTGTTAAGTTAAGCAAAAAAAGAGCTATAGCTGGGAATGCCCTCTCATATTCTATTGAGTCTATCTTCTAAACGTGAGAGAACATCCAATGAGATAGTTATGTATGGATTATATTTGTATTTTCTGGGGTTAAGTTTTCGTAATGTATCAAGAGCAATAGAACCATTTGTACAAAGGAGCCATGTTGCTGTTTGGGAATGGGTACAAAAGTTCAATCCCAAACAAACCTATCCTTGTAAAAGAGTATCTGCATTTCTAGTAGATGAAACAATGATACAAATCGGAAATACAAAAGCATGGTTATGGG
Organism: uncultured Nitrososphaerales archaeon; assembly: GCA_963840085.1. Lineage (GTDB taxonomy): Archaea > Thermoproteota > Nitrososphaeria > Nitrososphaerales > Nitrososphaeraceae > TH1177. The sequence continues at coordinate 32,232 of CAWIYT010000264.1, read as the reverse complement.
TATCGGTTGAACCAGTACATATAGAGTTGTACTTGGTGTTTACATTTCAAGGCACAGAAATATGCTTGTTACTGAACACTTTCTACATTCATTGATTGAAAAGTATGGTAGACATATAGTAGATCTTTTGCGTAATTAGATGAAATTTACACTGTCTTATCATTACAATCAATTACGATTATCTTCTAATACTGTGTATTATTCTATAATTAACCAAACCAGAAACTATATCAGACATTACGTCATATCTCTTTAGTCTGTTTCTGTATCTGCTTCCCATTATGCCAAATTTTTTTATCTTGCAGATAGTATATTCTACAATTACTCTTTGTCTACTATGTCTTTTGTTGTATCTCTTTTCTGTTTTGGTGAGTTCAATATTACGTTTCTTTTTTACTGGTAATATTACTTCAAGGTCAGGAAAGTCATTTTCTATTCCATAATAGCCCAGGTCAAAATAGTTTTTAACCTGTGGTGGTGTTATTGGATGTTCATCTTTGTAAACTGTATAGTCATGCTGCCTTCCTTTCTTGTGCTGATTTGATTTATGCAATATTTTTCCTTCTTTATTGACCATATATTGTGTCTTTACAGTATGTTTTTTCTTCTTACCAGAATAGTAATCCTTCTTCCTCTTCTTGTTTTTAGGTCTTTGTATTTCCTGTTCTGTTGTGTCTATAAATGCCTTAAATTCAGGAAAGTACTTTTCTACTTCCTCTACAGTTCTCAATCTTCTTGTAATATTGTATAACTTTTGAGGTAATGGAATACAGCTTTTTACTACAGGTTCCATATATCGTATATCTCTATGTACATTGCTTTGATCTAGATTGAATAGAAAACCAGAAAGTGTATGTGTTATGTACAGTTTATAGTATACCAAAAGCATGAGAAATCTATCTCTTACTGTCAGTTTGAAATGTCTTCCTGCACCTATTGATCTTGTTCTCATACTCTCCTTCTTTCTTTTAGATAAACGTTTTATCTCATATTCTGGATATTTTGATTCTACTTCCTGACAAATGGAATCAAATTGAGATAATTCCAATCCTGTAAAGGATCTAAACAATAACGGTTTTTTAGATAATCTATCATAATTTAGCAAATTATGGATGGCAAATATATGGTAAATGAGAAATATAGCTTTAAGCTTTCTAATTATGCAAGAGATCTAATCATTTAATAAATACTCTCATTCATTCATTTATTTATTATAAAATTCTATTGATTGCCCATTATAGTAATCTTTTTTATTAATTATTATATCATAAATCTTCTTTGCAACTTGTTGAGGTTTCATCAAATTTCTATTGGATAGATTATATCCATCATTAACAATATCTTTTATCATATCTGTATCTACTCCACCAGGACATATTGCCATAACCTTTACATTATTATCAGCAACTTCTTTAGATATGCTCTCAGTCAAACCTATTACACCAAATTTGCTTGCACAATAAGCAGATAAGTTTGGAAAACCAGATTTTCCCGCACCAGAACTAACATTGACAATAACACCACCAGATTTATTTTCAATCATATGAGGAAGAACTGCCTTGGTAAATCTTACAACCATTAAAAAAAAATCTTGATAATATACAACCATGGACTGATTCAAAGTTAACTCAATTGATGTATTTATTTGGACAAGATAAAATATTTGAAACTGGAGGTAAAAAAGCAATAATATTTACTCAATTTGTTGATACTGCAGAATATATTTTTAACTATCTACAAAAGAACATTGTAGATAAAGAGATTAGAATTTTAACTGGAAAAACAAATGAAGAAATTAGAAGAAAATGCTTGATGGAATTTGCACCTAAATCTAATAATCCTGAAGGAAAATCAATAGAAAAAGAAGTTGATATATTAATATCATCTGATGTTTTAAGCGAAGGACAAAATCTTCAAGATGCAAATTATGCAATAAATTATGACCTTCCATGGAATCCAATGAAAATAGTCCAACGAGTAGGTAGAGTTGACAGACTTACAAGTCAATTTAATACAGTAACTTCAGCAATTTTTTTTCCTGAAAAAGAACTTGAGGATGAGCTTGGATTATTGGTTAAACTTACTATAAAAATTCAAAAAGCATCAGGAACTGTAGGAATAGAATCTTCAATATTAGGAGAGAAAGCAAGTCCAAAAACCTTTAACGCATTTGAAAGAATAAAGAAACAAGATTCTTCATTACTAGAAGACATGGAAAGAAGTGCTGAACTTCTTCCAACAACTACTCCTTATCAAGAAATTCTTTATTATCTAAAAAAATTAGGCCAGATTGAGTTAAAGTCAATACCATATGGAAAAAGGAGTGGAAAAAAGTCAGAAGATAATGGTTTGATATTGTGTTATAAAGAAAACAAAAAAAATGATTCATTGTATTTTATTTATTATGATTATAAACATAAAAGATTTGATCATATTAATGATATAACTTGGATTTTTAGAAAACTTCGTTGTCAAGAAGATATAAAACTATCCATACCTCTAAATGGATTTGATGTTTTTAGACATATTCAAATTATAGATAATAGGGCAAGAGAAGAGATACTTTTATCATTAAATTCTCAATTTGAAACACTTAGAAACCAAGAAATTAAACCAAAATATCAGCGTGAATTATATCAAATATTATTTAATGCATTTCGTAGTGGGAAGGCGCCAAAAGATGATATCTTACCTATATACAAAATTATTTCAAAGGCAAATTATTATCCTTGGGAAAAAGAATTCAAGGAATTATATGAAGTATTCCAATCAGATCAAAATATTTATCCTCTTCTTAAATCATTATCCACATTATTTAAAAAATATAAGATCGATCTGATAGAATCTCAAAAACCTAAAAGGTTAGAACCTTCTGATTTAGTATTAATTGGATATATGTTTTTGGTAAATGAAACATTGGATGAATGGAATTTAGATCAAGTTCTTTAAAGTATCTTTAGTTTAAATTTTAAAATTTTAATTCTTATTACTATTAAAAATTTAATTTATTTGAAGAAATATTAAAGATTTCCAAATTCACTAAACAAATTCAAAGATTTTATACATTTATGCTTTAGTTAAATAAATTGAATTGAATGTTCAAAATAAACCTTCAATATAATAAATTATGAATCAAGTAAAACAGAATTTGTGATTGATGTAAAAACAATATTTATAATAAATTTACTAAATCATAGATAATTTGATTACTTGACTATTTAAATTAAGGCTAAATAAGGTTAAATTGTCTCAAATCACTTGACTACATTCCGATCCGTACTATCACTAATTAAAATAATCATATATTGTCAATCTAAAGTACCAAGAAATGATTCTATTTTCTTTTCTGAATTATCTGCTCTAATAAAAATAGGAACATTTTCAATTCCGGTTGCAATATAACTTGACAGGAGCCAATCTCCTGGTGCAAATTCCAGTGTTTTTTCCAATATTCCATTATCTATTGTAAATGTATTACTAACTGTATTTCTATCATAAGGTCTTGGCAAAGTTCCTACAAAATAGGTATGAAGCTGTTGTAAAGCACTGGTATTAAGATATGCTATTCTCTGAGTTGCTATACATCCTCCTAATCCATATTTTCTTCCTTGTCTTAGCAGGGTCTCAATATGCTCACTACATTCTTTATCCTTTCCTTTTGCATTTGTTAGATCTCTGACAAACTCCTGAGCCTCATCAAAAACAAATAAAATGTATGGTTTAATTTTAAATTGATGTTTTCGTCTATGTAAGAACTCGCTACTCAAGTATATTGCAAGTTCTTTTATTGTATAGGGATCAGATATTGAAATACATGTTAATCTAGTTGTACCTTCAATGATATCAATTATTTGATCTGTAGTTATACCACTACTTTCTTTTTTGATTCTTCTTCCATTACCATCATCCTCATCACTATGATTTAATTTTAAACGGTCCAAGAGAAAATCTCGACTCATAGCCCAGCCATAAAGAGAAGCATTAATATTAATTTTGAAATTTTTCATAGCTTCTGAAGCAGCTGAAATCAGTGATTGAGCAAATTCTTGGGTTATGAAATCATTTTCTTCAAGTTTATTCTTAACCATGCATTCAATTATCTTTGTTCTAATATCAGAAATTGCATCTAAATAATGAGGTTTTTCGCTACTTTCATTTCTTAGGTCATCTAATTCCTTTAATACATCTTTGCACATTGGACTAACAGATTCTGGTTTGACAAAATGAGTAACAATTCCTTTTCTCAAATACTTTTGATAATCCTTTTTTGACTCTCTCATCATCTTCATATTCTCTTGGTTTGACTACAGAGATAAAGAACTGATCTGCATTTTTTACTGGAGACTCTAGAATTATCTTTGACTCTATTTTATTATCGGAAAATAAATCCATTAGTAAAAATGGATATTCACAAGAGATGTCAAAAATAACAATTTTAGTATCTTTGGAAAATAACAGAATTTTTCGAAGTAAATTAGCCAGTAAATTACTTTTTCCACCACCGGTAAAAGAAAATATACCAAAATGATATCTTACTAGATTATTAAAATTGATATATAATGGAATTTTTTGATTTGCTTCTTCAAACATCTTCATGACTCCTATCCTGTGACTATCCTCGCCCCTTTTACTATCAATTGTAATATCAAAGTCCATTTTTGATAGGACCTTTTGATTATACATTTTACTTATGGTATCAGAATTCAGTAAAAAGGCATTATCACCTATTATAGGATAAGAAAAGCCCTTGATGTATTCATGTTCTATTTTTCCATCTTCACCATTATCATCAGCATCTTTTTTTCTATGTATTACAAGGTCATAGTTTATTGGAATGGCACTAATCTGAACCATCATAGTAGATTTATCTTCTGTATCCCAATCAGCAACAGATTGTTCTATTACTTCAAACTGCATAGGATAATAAGTATGATCGGAAAGAGCACGTAGACCATAATGGTCAGGCCATATTCTCGATGCTACAAGCAGAGTAAATCTTTCATCAATATAAGTTCCGTCATCTTCTTCTTCCTCTTTCTTGTTGACTACTTTTTATATTTCCATCAGAATTTTTTTTGCTCTTAAAATTTCTTACAGCAAAAATCATTCCTTCTTCTAAAAGACTCATTATATCTTTATGATATGTTACCTTTATTCTGCAATCATACTTTGAATGGATGGGTGCATTCTCATTTCCAAAATTTGTATAATTTTGATTTGGAATTACCGCAGAAAGTCTTGCCTTAAATTTCCCATCGAAATCAGTAAAAAGTAAATTAGCAATATCTTTTTTTTCTTGTTCTTGTTCTTCTTCTTTCTTATAACCTTCGGTTTGACTCATACATATGTCTCCTTTCTCTAAATGAATTCATATAAAACACAAAGTTTCTTAAGTCTTTATTACAAGAAATCAAAATATTTGTAGAATCTACAATATTTCTAAATTCTTCATTATGCCATTTAGCGATTTTGTCAACGATATAAAGCGCCTTTATTATGACCAAAAGATTCAGCAATACTAGGGCTTCCCATGGATTTTAGAATTATCAATATAAGATTTTGTAATTCATTTTTTGTTTTATTATTTTTATAAAGGATAAACTGAATTTTCTCTTCTCCAACATACTCATGAACACAATTTAAAATATTATCATCAGCAGTAGTCATAGAACCAAGATCCAATAGAAGGATAGACAAGGCGATCTATAGAAAGAACATTACTTCTTAAGATAGGGTTGGTCTTGGCTTGTTCTAATTGAACAAAAGAGCGTAAAAATAATTTACTGGGTGTAATTTTATTTTTAATTGCTCCACTTACATATCCTTTTCGATCTATTTCTATCTGGAATTGCCATTATAAATGCAGCATCGTATTCTATTAAAGACCATGGGACTTTGATTTTTTCATAATTTAATAAACTCAAGGATTGAAGAATTGTTCTGTCGCTATAAGGAATTTTATCAATTTCCTCTTGAATTTTCATATTTATATTTTCGTCATCAGTTCCAAAGTGAATTGGATAATCCTATTGGTAAGAGATGATTTTTAAAATCATGTGCTGCAGTATCTTTAGCTATTCCAAGTAGTAATATATTATTTTTCCAGCATTCTTCAATTAGCATATATAATGAGAATAAAGTGAGAAATGCTAGATCGGTTGTAGTAATCCATTCTTTTTTTGATTCACTATCAGTCTCATCAATTGTTTTACTAATAATAAAAGGATCTTTTTCTCCCTCAAATATTTGATTTCCGATTGAAATAACCATCTTATTGATTCGTGACCATGATGAATAATATTTATTATTTATTTTATATTTTCCATCTACTTTTTCTATTACATCTTCTTCTATCCATCTAGTAAGATATCTCTGTATTCTGTTTATTATTTTCTTATCTTCAATCTGTAACATTTTACATAACTCGTCAAAACTAAGTGTTTCATTTTGAGAAAGCAATTTATAAAAAATTAGATATCTCAAATAGTCTCCTCGAGCTGGAGGGAGATTTAGTATTTCATGAATTATATGATGCCTTCCTAATGTTAAATCATTTACATCTAAAGGAACATTATCAATCTCATAATTTAACAATGAGCAATCATTAATCCAATCGTTTCTGTTGGATGTCTCAGTTAGCAAACTAGGATACATACTAGATAGACTTCTATCCATGAGTATCATATCCGCTTTTTTAGTTGAAGCAAGTTTATAAGCCAAAAAGAATTCAGAAAAAGTCATTAATGATTTAGATATATTGGTATTATCTAAAATTGATTCTTCAGTTAATAGACTCATTGTTCTTTGTTTTTTATCTGGATTTGAATCATAAAGCGTATGATCAATTTCAGGAATTTTGCTTATAAAAATTGGAACACAACTTGATACATCATTTCCTTTACCTATGAATTTTTCATCATATTTGACCTTAAGATTTGTTTTATCAAAATTTATTGAACCAAAGCATGAATAAGCTCCTGCATAAAAGATAACCATATCAAAAAACTGCTTTGCATATTCTGTTCCATCAATTGCAACAAAATTTATAGAATCTTTACCAAAAAATTTTTTTGAGCATTCACATGCCTGATGGTAATCAAATTCATCTTTAATCAAATGATTTATTATCAATTCATATAATGATGAACTCTGTTTAATTCGGTTTTGGAACTCTTCTATTTGCCAGTTAGTAGAATTTTGTAATAACTTTCCAGTTTTAATAATTTTTTTGCTTAATATAGATGAATGATCAGAAAGTTCGACCAATTAGGATGAAGTAACATGTATGATATATAACATTTTATTCATTCATAATTAACTACATGTACAATTTACTAACTATGTTATCCTTTTAATAGAGATTTCATAATTAGATATTTTATGAGATATTTTATATTGTCAAGATGATCTGTTATGTTAGAAATGCATAAAGATCAGTTTTATATATACATATTTAAATAAAATGAATTTAAACATGCATAAAGATAAGAAAATAGTTTTAGATAATAGTATTTATTCAGATGATTTAGCCTTTCATAATTGGTCGAGAATCAATAAAGACACGTCGTGTAGGCCTGTAAGATCTGATAATAGTATTCTGAAATCAATAAATAATTATGAAGGTGGATCACTTATAGATAACTATGATATTGATCATCAAAAACAGAAGAGGCAAAATCGACAGGAATGAGTAATAAATATTCTAATAGTCACAAAGAAAAAGACACAGATGAGGATAGTAGTTTTCCTATCGATTTGTCTTTACTAACTGATACACAAAGAACCTTAATTGAATCAATCAGGAGAGACTATATACCTCAGGTTTTAAAAGATCAAGGATTACTTGAAGAAGATAATAGAGATAAAACTGACTTAATGATAAATGATGTAGATAAACTAATTCATGAGATGGAATTTGTTCTAAAACATTATCATAGAATTCAAAAGATGGAACTCAATCTAATAAAACTGTGGGATAGTTATAATAATGAAATGGATTCTTCTAGAAAGTCAATTCTTTATGAACATCTTGTAGCATTTCAATCCTACTTATCTGCATACTATTTTGCATTAACAGATAAATTGAATAATATAAATACTAAATATCCTATAACCACTTGATCTAAATTCTTAATGAAGATACCTATTTGATTAAATAACATACAATGTACAAGTCTTTAAAATAGATATTGGTCATGCTTGCATAACCAAACACAAATTTAAATAAAATAAAATGGTAAAATAAATGTCTGCTTAAGAAGAAAAATGGTAATTAAAAAACAATTTACAAAAGAACAAAAACATATGCTGATACAATGCATTATGGATTGCGATCTATTTGGACTATCTGATAAAGAAGGAATGAAATATGTAGAAGAGAAAACAGGCAGATCAATTTCATTAACATCATATCAAAGATATAAAAAAATAGCATTGAATGATGATGCAGGGGTTGTATGGATAAACAACTTTGGAAAAGTAGGATTTGTTAATCATTACCGTAAACGCATAACAGAAATGGAACATCTTCAAAAAACTACTTTAAGACAATTAAACGTAGAATTAGATAAAAAACCTGAAGAACAAGACAGAAAATATGTTATATCTCTTATGGATTCAATAAGACAAACAAACATACAATTATGTCAGATGGGAATGGGTATGCCAGTCATTGCAAAGATGAGAGAAATTCTTAATGGAGGAACGTATAACAGTAAAGTATTAGAACTCAATGGTTTAAGAGAGAATCCACTTCTTCCCTCTTCTTATTCTACTAAGGGACTTATCAATATAAATAGAGACATAGAAGCAGAAAAGAAAAAGGAGGAAGAAGAAAGATTGAGAATAGGAGAAGAGTATTATAAAAAACAAATGGAAAAAGCAGTTTTCTTTAATAATCAATACGATTAAATTTTTTTATTATTTATTTATTATACAATTCATTTTTATTATTTATTTTTATTTTTATTTTTTTCTTGTTAGCAAACTACATATATTTTGTCCACTCTTTTAAAATCCATATCATGATGACTACTCTTGTTTTAAACCAGCAAGAACGATCATTACGCATGATGGATAGTACAACGTTTTGTTCTATAATCAGTAGGGCAAAATACAAGATGAGGTTATTGGATGATGGATATTCTAGAGGTGACTCTCATAGGAAACATATTCATAAAAGGTTTCAATATTTGAGCCATCTGGACTGGAAGAATGGTGATCGCTTAAAGTGTGACAAATGTAATGGAACAATAGAGTTGAACTCCCCTCTCTTTATTCATAGGAGACAAAGTTACAATAGATTCTTTCATGTGTCATGTGCTAACATTTTAAATTTAATTTAAATGATTTTCTAATTTTTGGAGAAAATAAGTAGCAATTGAACACTGAAACCATGGCTATTCAACTCCAGAAGGTATTGGAAATGGAATAACTCAAAGATACATACCACAAACTTTGAAGATAAGACATAGTTAATAACCAACAATCAGTAACAAAATAACCGACAAAATATTAAATATAACTATAATTTTATACAAACCTTTTTGAATTAACATATTTTTACTTTAAAAAATGTAAAATTGATTATTGTTTATCAGCAAGAGATTGCTTTTTACCAGTTAATGCATCAACATTCTTTGGATCTATGGCTAAAGCCTTGTCAAAGTAGCCAGTGGCTTGGGTATAATTTCCCAAATTAGAAAGAACATTACCTTTACCTATCAATGCATCAACATTCTTTGGATCTATGGCTAAAGCCTTGTCAAAGTAGGTTATAGACTCGTTAAATTTACCTAAACTATTAAGTGAGATACCTTTGTCATTTAGAAAGGTAACTTCATCTAATGTTGTATTAGAAGTAGTAGCTGCTGATATTGGTATTGTCGATATTCCTACTGCACTCATCATAATTATTAAAGAATAAAGTACTATTCCTAATACAAAAACAAATAATGATAATTGTATCCTTTGTATAGGATCTTTATGACTTTTTATCATATTAGTATTTTTGAGAAAAGAGAGTATAGTATTAATAGTTTTAGCAACATAAAACCATATCTGGTTAATCGTTAACTATATCAATTAATATATATTTCAATAAGAAATTTTCAATAATAAATAGGCAGATAAGTTAAGTCTCTAATCTTTTATCAACATTGTTCTATCCATTCAGCATAAATATAGAAATGGATTTAGCTTTGTTATATAATCTATCAATATGTGCCAAATAACCCTGTCAGACTAGAATTATCTACTGTACAGAAAAAGGAATTATTTTCATTCATGAAGAGTACTAAGGATAAAGAGGAATACAGAAGAGCATCTGCCATAAAACAAAAGATGGAAGGAGTACCTTATAGAACAATAGCCAAAAACCTTGGTGTCAATTACCGTAATGTGTATGACTGGATTAACAATTACAGAAAATATGATCTGGATGGAATAAGAAATAAGAGAAAGAATGGAGGTAGAAAACCAGTAATATCTACTGACAAGAACAAGGAGATGGTAAAAGACATAGTACTGAACAAATCACCCCAGACTTTTGGCTATCTCAAAAATACATGGAGTATTAGGCTGTTGGCCACATATCTTTCCTCACTACTGGAAATGAATGTCAGTCCAATGCAAACATGGAGAATAATTCATGATTTAGGTATAGTATACAAACAACCAAAACTTGAACTGGAAAAAGGTGATGATTATGAGGAAAAGAAAGGAAAGATAGAGAGGTACAAGAAGATATCGGCAGCTCTTTTAAAAAAAGATTCTACTAGGATTTGAAGATGAAACATGGTTACATCTACAACCATACATAACAAGAACATATATGAAAAAAGGAGAACAGCAAAAGATACTCCATAAAGGATCTAATGATAAAGTCAATGTATTCATAACCCTTCTCTATCCACTAAATGGAATTAAATTCAATACAAGCAAAACAAGAAACAGCAATGATTTCATAAACCATCTAAACAGCATCAAGAGATATGTACTAAAGAGAAGTATCAAGAGGTTCATACTTGTAATAGACAATGCATCATTTCATGTAAGCAAAAAGACAAAACAGTTTATAGAAAAACAATCAGAAGACTGGTTAACTGTACTATTTCTACCAACCCATGCACCATTCCTAAATCTTGTTGAGACAAAAGTAAACAGGAATCTCAAGAAAGACATATGTGCAAACTACAACTACGAAACAGAAGATAATCTGTTATGTACTGTAAGAAGGTATCTTAGATGCATGGGTAGTTGGCCTAAGATATGATACTTAACTTATTATTAAAATAAAATTATCTAACCCTACCTTGATTTTATTGAATTTGCTCTTTAGAATGCAATGACTTTTCTAAATCTATAATTAAGATAAAATATAATACTATTACTATTCTTTTAGTGATATCGAACACTGAAACAATGTCTATTCAACTCCCTTAGGTAAAAACATTTTTCGGGACCATTTTCTAATAGTTAATTTTAACATTAAAGTGGTTATTAGATCATCAGTTAATATAATAATATTTTTATTTTTCTTCTATTTAAATAAGCATTGGTTTACTTTCAATTACATCTCTAAATTTATTTAAATTTTCATTTCCTGACTCTAATCCGTATATAAAATTATTTACTGCAATTTTGAAATCTTTGAGATACTTACTGACAATGAAAGTATATGTTCTTGTAGTAGAATCATATAATATTCCACAATCGCTGTTGCCTTCAATTACTATTTTAGCATTGCCATCAATCATATAAGCATGTGCTAGTCCACACCTAATGTCACTGTATATGTTATGATCACATTTAATATGATCATGATTATTATGGTTATATATAATAAGATATTCATATTTGGAACCAAGACGTTTGAAGAATTCATTAAAACATTTACGATTATAACCGTGAAATCTATTTTTTTTATCAATCAAAAATTGTCCCCAATATTCAGTATAACAACACGGTGCTAAAGCAAGAAGAAAATTTGGAGCACCATCCTGAGTATTTACCAGCAATAATGTTTTTTCCAAATCCGAACTCGATGTTGAAACAGATCATTTGTTTCTCTTTTAGATAGAGATATTCCTAACATTTTTTTAAATTCAAATGCATTGATAACTGCTTTAGCACCATAATGATTATTGAAATAAATTCTTAGAGTATCAGTTTTACCAATTATTTCTTCTTTTACCTTATCAACCCATGGTTTCAATTCTTCTATAGAATAAAGATAATTGTATCTGTGTCTTGATCTCTTCCATGAAATCTAATAAATGAGTGGTTTTTTGAAGTTATTGTAACATTCGATAGAAATTGGAGGTTGTCTAATATTGGTGAATCAGTCATTACTGCTGCAATATCATAATGTTTTAACATTTCCCATGGACCTTCTGTATTCCATGATGGATGCCTAAATTCTACTGTATACTGATACCCTGAAGGCAATTTATCAAGAAAATTCTCTGTATTTTTAAAATCAGTAACAGTGAAACTAGGAGGTAACTGTATAAGAATAGTACCAAGTTTATTTGCTATCTTCAGAGGTTTTCTTGTTCTTCTTTTATCTCTATAAATGATTTTAGCATTGTTACATCCCGTTTAAAGAGTAGATCTAGTATCCAATCTGCCATTACTCTTATCTTCTTTTGTAAGGTTGGAAGCCTAGATAAATAGTATACACGCCATATCCACCATGCTATAAAGCCTTGTATCTCAAATCCTTTTAGTATCGCAACACCATTATGTTTTCCAATAGTGACCATAATTCCTTTTGTTTTATAATCAAATACAACTTCTTTTCCATCTTCATTATTATTCTTCTTCTTATTCTTTTGATTGTCTTTTTCTATTGCTGCAATGATGTTTTTAGCTGCTACTATTCCCTCTCTTACTGCATGCTGTGCAGTTGGAGGATAAGGGTTGCCTGTGTTTGGGTCTATTATATAAGCGCAATCCCCAACAGCAAATACACCAGCATAATCCTTAACTTGCAAATACTGATCTACTATTATCCTGCTACTTCTTCTGTCATGCTCACATGGAAGAGAAGAGAGCAATGGATTTGGGGCTACTCCCGTTGACCAGACTATTGTCTTTGTAGGTATGCTAGTACCATCATTTAGCTTTATATCGAATTCAGAAGCTCCCACTGCTCTTTTATTAAATATAATATTTACTCCTTTATCAGAAAGTTTTTTCAGTGCAAACGTAGATAAACGATTGCTATTCATTTCAGGCAAAAGTCTGTCTGCTGATTGTACTATAACTACTCTTACATCCTTGATGTCTATATTGTGATAAAAATCATTTACCGAATCATGAATAAAATCATTTAATTCAGCTGCTGTTTCAATTCCTGCAAAACCTCCACCTACTACAACAAAAGTTAACAATTTTTTCTGCAGTTCTTTGTTATTTTGTGATAGGTCTGCTTGTTCAAGTATCTCTATTGTATGATTCCTTAACTTTATTGCATCATCCAAACTTTTTATGGTAAATGCATTTTTTTTAATATCTAATGCGCCAAAGAAATTTGTCTCACTGCCTAAAGATATAACAAGGTAATCGTAATCTAATATTATTTCTTGATTATTGTTATCATTATTATTTTCTCTTAATATTTCTCTAGTTTGTTGTTGTTGCTCCTCCTCTGCTCCTACTGAGTTTGATGATGTAATTCGTGTTGCAGTACCATTAGTATATTTGATGATAATTTGTTTATTTTTTAGATCTATTGCACCTACTTCAGCTGCATAAAATTTAGATCTATTGCAAAATACTCGTATTGGTGTTACGATATGCCTTGTTTCTATCATTCCAGATGCAACCTCATGTAGCATAGGAGTGAAAAGAAAATAGTTATTCTTGCTTACCATTCTAATATCTATTCTGACATCTGTCTCAAATTTGTCTTGGAGTCTTTTTAATACTTCTACACCAGCAAATCCTCCACCTAAAATCAATATTCTTTTTTTATCGATAGAGACATCTCCATGAATAAGGTTCAAATGGTTTTGTAGAACATCTATTCTAGAGAAAGATATATTACATGCTGGACATCTATATCGTGCACCATATCTTATAGATAAAATTGAAGAAAATAATCCAAGTGTAACTCCAAACACCATGTCCATAACAAGAGAACCTATTATTATGGTAAATCGATTATGTTCAATATGCTCAGATAGCATATAATCTTCTTTCAAATTAGCAGTATAATGGGAATAAGAAGAAGATGAGGATGAAGAAGAAGGAGAGATGTTGCTATTAACTATATCATGTGCATATTCAGGATCTAAGAGAAGCTCTTGTAAAGGTAGAGTAAAAACAATAAAAATAGCAGATCCTACAAGTAAGCCATAGCGCAAACCATTTGATGGTTTGCTTATATTCAAAATATTTGTCTTGTACAAGAATATTCCTGCAATTATTCCGATAAAAACAGCAATCAGAAGATGAATAATCATTCCTGCTACAATAGCATATGAATCTGGTGAGCGAATACCTATTACATGTCCATATACTATCCATGTAAGATAGTATGGAAATCCCATTTCAATTTCAAAGAGAGTTTTGGGAAGAATCATTACAATTGCACCTACTACCGATGCAACTACAATGAAAAATACCTCTCTTTTGAATGAGAAGTCTACTCTAACCTTAGAGAGTTGGTTATTTTTTCTTTGAGATATATTGATCATATGATGAAATCTATATCCTTGTCTTTTACTAGAAATATATATTGTTTATATGTATCACCATACTAGTAGTACTATATCTTGTCTACTAAACACTCATTGAGCAAAAGCATTCTGCTTTGTTGAATACTTCTTATCTCCTAATGTTAGTATGCATACGCTTCCGGCTATTATTCCCACTTGTAATACTTTGCTTATAATATCTATTGAGCCAATATCTTCCTGCAAGCCTACTATAGGTAAGGCAAAATTCCTTGATGCAATATACAATCCAATTAGAATTAATGAGCCAACAATACTAATGACATAAGGTAATTTGCTATACTTTGTTGTACTATTTCTTAGCATCCATATGCCTATTAGAATATATGCTGTTCCTACAATAGCAAAGAATGCAGTTTCAACTGCAGCTGCTGTTTCAACTCCTGCTTCTGCTGATTCTTCTGCGGCAGCTAATAGATATACTATTCCTGTAATAAACATCAACCCTGATACAATATATACTAAAGCATTCTGACGTGATAATAATAATAAGACTCTCTTCATTCCTTTATTCCTTGTCTTGAAATTCTCTTTTGTCATTCTCCATAATCAGTATATACAAACAAAGTCATGATAAATAAATCTCAGGTTTGCAATATCATTCACTGCATGTGTAGAGAGATTATATAACATATTAATATGGTAGTAGTAGATTTGTCATTTTCAGTAGGTATATTATGAGAATAAGGACCGAATAATCACTATATTAATACTAATGGGGTATTTGGTTGACTTGTAGTTGGGCCTATTGCTAGCTTGCTAGATTATCATGCTCATCCAGTAAAACGTTTCTGGTTATTCATCATTCCAGAATTCATTGGATTTACGTGCGCCGGTTTAATAGTATATTATGGAAGGTCAAGGAAAAAGCAATGATGACAAATGATGGTGCTACATCTCCAGCCGGCTCTTTATTTAACAACTATACTTCTACCAGTAAAACTGTTATTGAACACTGAAACCATGACCATTCAACTCCCGACGGACCCGTAGTTTTCTAGGGCTCACTATTTCAGCAATAACTTGAAAATGAAAATGAAAATATGCCTGCTAGTGTATTTAGGTTTAGCAGTACATTGGATTTTTTAGTATAGTTAAAGAATAGACGAAAAAATTCTTTATCAAACAAAAAAATTAAATGCTTATATAATTTTTAGCTTTAACTCTTTTAATGAATTTCCTGTCACTCTTAATAGATATTTGTGTGGGTCGATTATTTTTGAAAATGCTCTTTTGGTCTTTTGGCTATCGAGATTAGCATTACAATATTTTTTTCAATAAGTATTTCAATAAGTAATTAGTCTGGATTCACAAAATTATACAATAACAATGATTAAAGACGGTAGAGAAAGTATTTGGAGCTTATCTAAGAACATATTTTATAAATCATATTCATTTCTATTACTATTTTGATTACCCGTGGGTCAAGATTTGGCATTATCGCTTACTCAAAAAAGGTATTTATTAATTTGATAGATACTTTGAGGGAGGGAGTAAGAGGAGATTATCTCTGTTTTTATTCCTTTAATTGAATCTGAAGATTTTGTAGTTTATATATAATATGTATATATCGAATCATTATATGTCAAGTGATTCTAATACTATCTACAATCCAGAAGATATTATTAAAAAAGAAGCAAGAGGATTAGGTGATGATGCAGACTTTGGTGAAGTTCAAGAAATTGGTGTAGAATATATAGTAACACAAAAAGGTATTATGGATAAAGACAAATACTATATTCCAAAGAATTTAATAGACCGATTTGAGGATGGTATAGTCTATTTTAGAATAACAGCAGAACAAGCAAAAAAGTACAGAGCATGAAACAAACTTGATATAAAATTTTTATTTACGGGCCTTCAAAAATAATTTAATAAGTTTCTAATAATAAAAGCTAAATATAATGTAGTAGAACCCTACTACACGGAAGATTTCACTTTCGTCTTTTTATATTATATATATTCAAAATTACCTTTTGGGTTAAAAGACTAATAAAAGATGCTTTGTTGCGTAACTCACCATTCCTAACACATTTAGCTAACCTATTCTAGTCATAATACATGTGAACTGGAAGAAGTACAATGAATCTCTTGTTAAACGTGGTGAGGTATTACTTGATTTTGATGTTATAGATAACTGGGATTATGAACTAGAGAAGATGAATCAAGGGAAAGAAGGTAGAAAATTTGTATATCCACAGATTCATTTATCACACTACTTGGATATATTAGAGCATACTTTCATTTACCATACAGACAAACTGAGGGCATTGTACGAGCTCATGCTGCAAATACGTTACCATCAATTCCAGATTATAGCAGGATTTGTAGAAGAATAAACCTATTAAATATCAAGATTTCTGATGATGCCACCTAATCTAGTTTACATGATGACTATTTTGTAATAACAATTGATTCTACCGGTGTTAAAGTTACAAACAGAGGGGGGAATGGATTAGACATAAATGGAAAGTAAAAAGAGGTTATCTCAAAATACACATAGCAGTTGACATAAAAAAGAAGAGAATTTTATCGTTACAGGTAACCAGTGAACAAGTACATGATGGAAAAATATTACCCGAATTAGTGGATGATATAATAATAAAACAGAACAAAGTAGTTGAAACTGTCATTATGGATGGTGTCTATGATAGTAACAAGAATTTTCAATTTCTATCATTTAAAGGAATTCAACCAGCAATTAAGGTAAGAAAGAATGCCAAGTATAGATAGAAAGACAAACCATTATTTGTGAGAAACAAGAACTGTACAATCACAGAAAACCAATCTACAACAATGGAAGAATAGCGTCAGCTATGGAAAGAGATGGATGGTAGAAACTGTCTTCTCCTGTATTAAAAGAATGTTTGGTAGAGAATATGTTACTGCTATAAGATTTGAGAACATGATAAAGGAGATAATACTGAAAGCATCTTTATATAACTGGTTTCAAAGTATAACTGTTACATAATTTTTACATTAGTAACAAAAAATAGATGATTATCTAGACGAGTTACGCAACAGAGCAGTTAATTAAACTTCTTCCTTCTCCTACATTAAAAAACCCTATTTTATGCATCCTAAACCTTATACACGCGTAGGTATATGTAGTCCTTGGGACATACATTAGTATTGCTACCAAATTGGGCCCGGAGGTGTGAACATTGTTTACAATACTAGTTCAACTAAAAATATATTATATTACATAAAATTTTAAAAGCCATAGCCCTCCATAATCACGGATCGAATATCATGCCAAGGAAACGACGATGTTGTGTGTTGTAGAAGACTATGGTAGTGTGAATCTCTTTTTGCTTGTTCTTTTGACTGTACTCATATAATGAGTACAGTAAACTGTTAAGCATGCTATATAATAATTAAAGGACAAAGTTAATTTATTATTTTATCTCTTTATAATTATATATTGTCATAGTCTGAATGAACAATAGGATTTCTTTGGGTTTATAGATATATCATCAGACTATGACAACAAGATGCATTATTAGTTTCCTGTGAGGTAGTGGTATCTAATCATTGATGTATTTATCACTTTTGAAACTATTCTATTAGAGTTTTAAAAAGAAAAATATTTTATATATTATCATCATCATACCTGCAATCCAAAATCTTCCAATGCTACTTTTTTAACTGTTCTGCCAAATTCTCTCTCATTAATTATAACTGGAACTTCAATTAAGATTGACATGGTAAAAGTGTAATGTAAATAATAATAATAATTAGTAAAAGAGAGAAGAAGAAAGCCATAGCCCTCTTTAAATGGATTACAAGCAAATACTACTATTTAGGAGGCTATGGTATTGAATTGCATAGTTTTGGTGATTGTATATAATATTATCAATTATAAAAATATTACACTTGCAATCCAATATTATTTAGTGCAACTTTTCTTATTCGTTTGTCTATTATTTTTATCCAACTAACAAACTACTACGACAAATTTATTGTATATCTTTCTATTCACCAAATTATTTAATAGTAATGGTTACGAAATATTTTTATAAAAATAATGAAAAAAGAGATTACTCAATATACCCTGCTTGTTGCAATTTTAGCTATTCTTATCTATATTGCTGTAGTTAGTACTGGAAATATAGCAACAACTACCCAAAATAAAAGTTCACTATCTGAAATACAAGATGCTAATTTAGCCGAGTATCAATTAGTATCAGGTAATTTAGATTATGTTCATACAGCAGACATGAATAGAGCCACTCAGACAATACTTTTAAATGGAATAACTCTCAATTCTAGTGAGTTTATCATATTATATGATTCAACACCTTATGCAAGTAAAGGACATATAGCATTAAATTTACCATGTAATGCTAAAGATCCCCAAGACCGTCTCTTCGATGTTCTTATAGGAAGAGCTCCTGATATGAGTAGAATGGCTCTGGGATATATTCCACAATTGTCATCTCCTCCAGACATGTGTGTTTATCATGGTCAATTTGGATTTGGAGATCCTGTAACTGATATTGTTCTAAAATCAGTATCTGATGATCCAATAACATTAAGAGGTCCACATTCAATAGCAATAGTCACACATGAATCGTACATTCCACAAGTAGCATCTTATATGCAGAAAGTAATGGGGAACATGACTGGCTCTTAATAAAATAACTATGTTTTATTTTTTTATTGTATTATGGCAAATAATATAGAAAAATTTAACAAACAAATCTGCAATCTATAATAATTACATCATAGATAGAAGGAAAAACTGTCTATATATGTTCAGATAAGAAATAGTAATCTAAAAAAATAAATATAAACAATTGTGATATTCAATTTGCATTATTCACAATAAATATTGTTTTACTGCTATTAGAATAATAAAAGAAAGCCATAGCCCTCTATTATGAATGTCAGTAAATAATAGAAGACTATGGCCCCGTAAATATATGTGTCATCTAATTTGGTTGCTTGTTGTTATATTCACATTACATCTATGCTATTTAAAAAATTGTGGAAAATTTAATAAATTTTTTAGTATTAATCTGTATTCTATCTCTTGTTAATAAAGCAATTAACTAAAATATTAGGGATAGTTATAACTGAATCATGGTGGAAGAAAAAGAAAAAGTTGTCTGTCCTACTTGTAAACAACTTGGTTATAAAAGTCATGTATATGCTATTGATTGGAAAAGTTCTTTACAACAAATAGGTGGATATTATGATGAAAGCGGGGATTATGTTAAATCTAATGTGGTTCCAGCATTAAGTAAAACTTTTTGGTGTACTTATGGTCATTTTTGGATGCAAACGAAATAATATTAATGTAAAACAATAACTAAAAAAATATTTCTAACAAATTATTTTTTATCTATATATCAGTATTAGTATTAGTATTAGTATTAGACCACCAGTATCTGTCTTTGTTGTGTTCTTCATAGCATTCGATTAGATTTAAAAGAATTATTTCGTAACTTTCCACATTGTAATACCTACGAGAATGTCGATAGAATCTTTGATACAAGTCTTCTGAAATTCGGATTATCCTGGTTTTCTTAGGAGGAGTTTTTTACGTTTTGTTGTTGTTGTTATTGTTGTATCTTCTGAAGAAGAAGAAGATTCAGATATAATTTTAAGATTGTTCAATTTTCTAAAACCCCATTTATTGCCATTCCAACCAATTCTTATTCCCAATCTTTCTTCTTTTTACACCACCATCATGTTATTTTTTTATTCTATTCTTGTTCTTCTAATGATTCTTCTTCTGTTATATTGATATCTAATTGTGATATAGGAATTTGAAAAATATGGTTATCTTCTGAGACTCTGGTTACCATTTCCACACTTCTATTATGTTTCTTGCATGTTTCACAGATTACAGATTCTTCTTTACCATTGCTATTTTCTACTTGAACAATTTCATATTCTCCACCAGAATGTAACAAGATATTTGTACATGAACCACACCTTACAAGTTCTTTAGCGAGTTCTTCGTATTTGGAACAAAATTCTTTTAATACAGACATTCTAATCTACTACTATCCAATATGGTTGTATTTATCTGATGAAGAAGATGAAGATGTAATATCTTCTATTCTTTGTCCTTGTTGTCCTTGTCCTTGTCCTTGTTGTTGTTGTGTACTACTAGTAGAATTTCCACCACTAAAGAATTGTACTCTCAAGTTTTGTTTATATGCATCAGGCATATAATCACCATTGTACAGGTAAGCAAAAGATTTGTTTCTAAACAGTTTATAGGTTTCTTCTTCACTATGCCATTTGACTATTATTGGTGTTCCTCTAACCTCGTCTTTTACATAAAGATTACAAGTGGAGATTTTGTTACCACTACCACCACTTAAAAATCTGTTACCATTAACTCCTAGTGCATGTTGATAATATAATTTGTCTAGGTTCTCTGGAGTGAATTCCAAATCGTATGCTGTTTCAATACCTACAGGACCTTTACACATTGTATATATCGTTTTGCTTTGATTGTCAAATATTTTCTCACTTGCAAATAGCGTCTTGTTCC
Organism: uncultured Nitrososphaerales archaeon; assembly: GCA_963840085.1. Taxonomy (GTDB): domain Archaea; phylum Thermoproteota; class Nitrososphaeria; order Nitrososphaerales; family Nitrososphaeraceae; genus TH1177. The sequence goes on along the minus strand of CAWIYT010000264.1, from coordinate 10,980 downwards.
ATATCTCTCGCCATTGGCAAGAACGGGTAACCAACTGTTCCAGACTGTCAAATCCTTGTAGCTTACCTTGTGAAATAAGATATTCTTTCCCTTCTGCTGCTCTTACCCGTATTATACCGCTACAAACATAAGTTGCATTTGGTTTTCCATTAGGTTGTTTTACTGGTATATCATTTTCTATTGTTTTCTTGTCTTTATTCTCTACCAGTTCCGCATAACTTTTTGCATTTAGAAAATTAATAAAATATTTGAGACGATATGTATAGTCCATTTTGGTAGTCTTTGACTTGATAGCATTTACAAATTTTGAATAATAATTGCTATCTTCTTCTTTCTGCTGATGAACTATTTGCATGGGAGTGTTACAGTCTATCAACTATATAATGTTAGTATATCTTCGCTGTTTGAGCTGAAAAAGACAATATTCGTGAATAAAGATGGGTGATTCTAAATAGACGAATAAGTCTTAATAATCTGAAAACTACATTAAGATATGAATAGCTTTCAAATATTCCAAATATTAGTAAAGGAATCAGTGCTGGAATTTCATACAAATGTTTTAGAATAAAAATGCGTTTATTTTCTTTTGATTCTGTCATTCGCAGATAAAAATCTGTAATTAGAATAGAAGTCACAATCAAGTCAAATAAATATATTAGATTTTCAATTGATTTAGTAGGATTATAAACAAGTTGATAGATAATAATTCCAACAGATACAGCAGTAAAAGCAGAAACTAAAATTTCTCGTTTTTCTCTACTCTTATGAAAAATTTTTTTAAATATCATTATTTTAGTATTGATTTTTGAGTCTAATATCTCAGTGATTCTAAAATATAGAATAATATTAGTTAGTTGGTTGACATGTATAAGACATCATAGATGTATTTCTATTTGGATTGTTAATTTATTCGTTTGATAAAATACAAAATTGTGTCAAAATCAGTTGACTAGATCAAAGGTTAGTTCAGATATTTCTACTAAATTTCTCTTAGTGACTTTGAATATTGGCATTTTGAATTAATTAAATAATGCCAGACTATGTAAAAAAGGATTATTGATACTTTTGCAATAATATATCCTAAAGCATTAATTTATATGCTTTGACAAAATAATTTTTAAAAATGATTTATCCTAAAATGTAAAAACTCTTCAATACGAAATGAATGGTTAAAAGTCATCATATATGGTTTCATTTTCTAATACTATTTAATCTACTCATTAATTTTCAATAGCCTAACAGACATGATAAAAACCACAAATATGATTCCAGCGCTAATTAGAAAAGTAGATCCTCCAATTAAATTATACAAAAGTCCGCCTATTGTTAGTCCAACAATACTTGCTAGACTCCCAAAACTACTTGCAACTCCTTGTATGAATCCTTGATATACATTACCGGAGGTCTTTGAAAGTATTGACATGAAAGATGGCCACATAAGACCATTACCAACTGCAAACAGAATAGCAGCTCCATAAATTAAGATATTATCATTTGATATGAATAAAATAAAATTTGTACCTAGAATCATACTTCCAATTATAACGAGTTTTTCTTCAGAGAATTTTTTTAATGCTTTACGTAAAACTGGGCCTTGGACCAAAACCATGATTCCACTTAATACTGCATAAAATATTCCCATTTCTGTTACTGACCATTTTAAACCATCTACTGCATGAATTGGAAAAGATGTATAAAAGATGTTAAATCCAAAGAAAATAAAAAAATATAACGCAATTAGAAATGAAACATGTTTTAGCTTGAAAACATCTTGAAATCTAAGTTTTTTTGGATTTACAGTCTGGTAGCATTCTTTGCATTCCTGTGCAAAAACCTTTCTAATACTTTCTTTATTAGGTACTTGTATAACAGGTGATTGAGGCTTAGATTCTTTTAAAACGAAACCTATTACAATAAGAGTTATTAAAGAGAGAAATAAAGCTGCCAGGACAGGTAATATTTCTTGATAAATAGTTGCACCTAAAATTCCTGCTAATGCAGGTCCAACAATAAAACCAAGATTAGAAGATATTGCCATTTTACCAAAGTTTTTACTTCTATTTTCATCTGATGAAATATCCGCAAGATAGGCATTGGCAACAGAAACATTGCCACCTGTAATTCCATCAATAGATCTGGCAAAAAATAATACAAGTAATGGAAGAGTTATAACAAAAGTTCCAATAAAAGTAGAATTAATGTTAAAAAGATTTTCAACTGGTAAAAATAATGCAACAAGGAAAAATATCCAACCAATTAATGTTCCTCCATGACTGATAAGAAGAACTTTTTTTCGTCCATAGATATCAGACCACCTTCCTAGAATTGGAGCTCCTACCAATTGAAATGCAGGATACATTGCAGCTAGTATTCCATACACTATAGCATTTCCTCCAAAATCTATGACTAAAAAGATCAAAAAAGGTAAAACAATACTAAAACCAAGAGTTCCAATAAAATTAATCAATAATAGAGGATAAAGTGGAATCTGTTTGTTTATACTAGCCATTAATTAAGTAGTAGAATATAAGTGTCAAGTTAAAAATTTTAATAGATGTACAAATGTAAAATTTTCTGTCTCATGCATCTGAAAATGTCTTTAATTTGAAATGAAATTTATTACTGCAAATAAAGAATACATAGAACATCTCAAGAAAAACAATCCAGATATAGAAAAGATTGTTATATACAAGCCAATTTGGTTAAACGAACTACGAAGTAAAGTTCATTCACTTTTATCCAATCCCAACAAAAAGAAGAATACTCCTGTGCAATATAGAACTAAATATCATTCTAAAAATTAGTTTTAAGTAGCCAAAAACTGAATATTATGTTACCAAACCCAGTTATAATGAAAATTCTCATTTAAATGTTAAAATTATTAAGATTTGATGTATCTTATCTTTAATTGAAATCAATAATATAAAAGATATAAAATTTGTTTGATCATTCAAAAATACTATCAGACTATGAGACATGGCAGAAGAATAAAGGGATATATCGGTCTTCCAATTAGAGTATTTTAGTAGATACTAAATATTGTTATTAAAAAAAATAAGAAATTAAGTAACAAAAGAAAGAAGTAAACAAAAGTATAGATATAGTCTTACATTTACTTTTTAAACTAAATTATAATAAGTTTATAGTGCAAGTTACAGTTCCGCTATTATTAATCTCAATAATATTGATTTTTTCAGTAATTCAACCCTCAATTGAGATATATTCCCAGGGGGAAGATAACACAGATAGTTATGAAGACCTCTATACAAAGCAATACGATCAAAAAGATTTAACTAAGATGACCATTCAGAATTATTATTTAAAAGAAATTATCAAAAATAGGGAAATAACAAATCAGTTATTTAAAGATAAAGAGGATGAAACAGCAAATATTATTCCTTTTCAATTGAAATCTGATAATAAAATAGCTTTTGTAATGCCTACATTCACAATGGCTGCTTATGACAACTACGAAGACGATTCATTTTACACATTTTATAAAAAATATGCAGGAATCAGTGAAAATGAATTTGTAACTACAGATCTTAATTTATTAACAGCAAATGTTCCAAACATGACCGAAGCTTTTCTTAATCAAAAATCTGATGGTTTACAGTATCTTGCAAAACGAATTTCATCTTTATCACCAAATATGGAAATGTCATTTTTAACAGACACGGATGTCCATAATGGATTAGTTTTTGATGATAATAATAATAAGAATCTGTATGACTTTATAATTCTAGGGCATCAAGAATATGTAACTGAAGAAGAATATTATAATTTTAAAAAATTTGTAGAAAATGGAGGTATTCTTATTTTATTGGATTCAAATGTATTCTATACAGAAGTTGCATACAATCCAATTGAGGAGGAGATTACTCTAGTTCAGGGACACACTTGGGCGTTTGATGGAGAGAAGGCTTGGTCATCAGTTTTGGAAAGATGGAAAACAGAAACTGCAGTTTGGGTCGGTAGTAATTTCTTCAATTGCGGTCAAGGATGTTATATTGACTTTAATAACAATCCATTTTCATACGTTCAACATGAAGAACAACATGTAACCAATCCAAATGTAAATATTTTAATAGATTATGAAGCTCAATCGATTTATAATATTCTTGTAGCTGCTTATGAATTGGAATATGGGAAAGGCAAAGTAATAAGCTTTGGTATATTCGGTGATGATATTATTCACAATAAAGAATTCCTTAGATTTTTTGATGAGTTGTTCTTTTCACATGTCGAATCAGTATAATTAGATTTGTCATTTATCATCTATTAAGAATAACTACAATAAAGTATTCTTTGGATTAAGAAAGAGAAAACAGATTTAAAGAGATATTTATCAGATACTGCAGTACATATCAAATATTTTAATTAATTTTTTATATTACTATATGGGATCTATAATACAATATTACAATTCAAGTATTAACAGAGATTAGACAAATTTGATAAATTTTATCGATTTAGATATAACATACTGAACTACAAAATTGTGTCAAAATCAGCAGTTGACTATCCGATGAATGTATTAATCAATTGGGTTCATATACTAATAATTGGAAGTAATATGGGAAGCACTCTAAAAATGCTGACAAAACTTAAAGTTACTTTTAAAAAAGTTAGAAACTCGATTAAAATAATTATGTACACAAAACCAATTTATATTTACTTTAGAGATTGAAAATGGTCATCTATTCTTTCATTTAAAAGATGGTAGGTAGAGTCATTTATTACACTTCCTTTAATCAACTTTATAATTTCAGTATGTTTGTGTCTTAGGAACTTAATACATTCTTCTTTATCCTTATTGTGTTCTTGGTATCCATCATCTATCAAGTCCATTAAAACTTGCAAATGCCTTAATTCCCTTTTTCATTCTAAGTTAAGTATCTCATATATCATCAACATGCATTAGTATTATCAACATACTCTGATAGAAAGAACTTAGACTCTGAATGTTTAGATTGATACATGTGCCCAAATCCTATATTCTGAAATTATCTGATACTCAGAAAAAGGAACTGATTCGATTCATGAAGAGTACCGATGACAAAGAGGAATACAGAAGAGCGTCTGCTATAAAGCAAAAGATGGAAGGAGTACTATACAGAACAATAGCCAAAAACCTTGGTGTAAATTACCGTAATGTGTATGACTGGATTAACAATTACAGAAAATATGGTCTGGATGGAATATAAGAAACAAGAGAATGAATGCAGGTAGAAAGCCAGTGATATCTACTCACAAAAACAAAGAGATGGTAAAAGACATCATATTGAACAAGTCTCCTAAAACATTTGGCTATCTCAAAAATACATGGAGTATCAGACTGTTGGCTACTTATCTCACAACATTACTGGAAATGAATGTCAGTCCAATGCAAACATGAGGAGAATAATTCAAGATTTAGGCATAGTATACAAACAACCAAAACTTGAACTGGAAAAAGGCATAGATTATGAGGAAAAGAAAGGAAAGATAGACAGGTACAAGAAGATATCAGATACAAGAAGATATCTGCAGACTATCTTTTTAAAAAAAGATTCTACTGGGATTTGAAGATGAAACATGGTTACATCTACAACCATACATAACAAGAACATATATGAAAAAAGGAGAACAGCAAAAGATACTCCATAAAAGAATCTAATGATAAAGTCAATGTATTCATAACCCTTCTCTATCCACTAAATGGAATCAAATTCACAACAAGCAAAACAAGAAACAGTAATGATTTCATAAACCATCTAAACAGTATCAAGAGATATGTACCTCAAGAGAAGTATCAAGAGATTTATTCTTGTAATAGATAATGCATCATTTCATGTAAGCAAAAAGACAAAACACTATATGGAAAAACAATCATACTGGCTAACTGTACTATTTCTACCAACACGTGCACCATTCCTGAATCCAGTAGAAACAAAAGTAAACAGAAATCTCAAGAAAGATGTATGTGCCAATTACAACTACGAAACAGAAGATAATCTATTATGTAATGTAAGATGGTGTTTCAATTGACTAAAATAGGTTTGAAACCTCGGTTCGACGTATACTGACGCTTCTTCGCTTGCCACTGGTCATATAGGTTTGAATTTGACTAAAATAGGTTTGAAACGCGCTATGAAACATTAACAGAGAAACTAATGTACTTTGAAGTAGTTTGAATTTGACTAAAATAGGTTTGAAACCTCGGTTCGACGTAGAGACGTTTTTTTGTTTCCACGTCATTAGGTTTGAATTTGACTAAAATAGGTTTGAATTTGACTAAAATAGGTTTGAAACTTTGGATAAACGTTAAAACGTCGTACATGTCTTTGGAAGCGCTTTGACAAATATGTTTTACTTTAAAACATTATTAAAATGTTTGTGTACTAACCTAAAAAGTCTATATAGTTGTGATTTGAATTTGACTAAAATAAATTTGAAACAAGTATACTAAAATGTGGAAATAAGGTAAAAAAGTTTAGATCTTTTGTTCAGTTAACAACATTATATTAATTAATTAATTTTCTTTTTTCATCTATTAGCTTAATTTAATGTTAAATCCATATAATTCATCTATAAAAACTTTAAATTTATGCAAATAATATAATTTATGGCATAATTCTGTGAAATTTTGTTCTGAATGTGGATATAAAGTTGATGATACAGCTAAATTTTGTTCAAACTGTGGTGTAAGAGTTAAGAAAGACATACATACTAATCAGAGTAGTAAACTCTCATCACCTACAATCACATCTCCAATCAAATCTTATTCAAAAGTTTCTTCTTTCAAAGATACATTGACTTCTACTGCTTCTAAGTTAGGAGAAAAGTTAACTCATTCATCAAAGTCTCCGATAGGTATACCTCTAAAATTTAATTTACAAAATCCTATTAACCAAAATGAAACAGAAGGTAATGTAAAAAAACAACAACAACCAATAGATCCAGTAGCTAAACAAAGCGAAATTCTTTATAAAAGATTAGAAATTTATCGAGATAAACTTCTTCAAATTGATAGGCGAAATCGTTCTCTTCTTTTACGAAAGATATACGATAAATGGTGTTTTGATCTTGGCAAAATAATCAACAGAAATCATCCTCTTGGAGACAAACTAACAGAAAATGCAATTCTGCATAAACGACCTCTATGCATAATACCAGATTCAGATAATTCTGATTTTGCAAATAAAGATCGGATAAAGCTAAAATCACTCTATAGAAATATTATTCATATCGAAAGAGACACTGGTAGAAATGAAACCTATTTCGGTTTTCCATTCCTTGTTGGACACATATTAGAAAAAGAAAACAATATTCGTAGATATATTAGAGGACCTGTAATTCTTTTTCCAATTAATATTGAAAACAGGAAAACAGGAAGACCACCAGGTTGGTATATTGTATTTTCTAAAGAAAGAAAACCAATTTTGAACAGAGCATTATTTGAAGGAATAAGAAAGATAGCTGGAATAACTCTTCATCACTCTTTTGTAGATGAATTTGATACTCTAATGGAATCAATAGAAGAAAAGAAAAATGTAGAAATAGTAAAATCTATGACTATAAAAGGAGAAGATTCAATAAATAATGAATCCGATAATACTACTACTATAGATAATACATTTTTCAAGGAACTTTACAATTTATTGACAAAATACAATTTCCCTATCAATTTAGAAGAAAAATATACTACTAATAAGTTTCAAATTTTAGAGACCCTTTCCTATGAAGAACTTTCAATAATGGAAAAACAAAATCTCCATCTTGTAAATTTCAAAATTATAGGAAATTTTCCACAAGGTGAGACATCGATATATACAGATTATGAGCAGCTATTAAAAAAAGTAAAAGATTTTGGTGAAAGTAATTTAGGTATTATAGATGATCTTCTTGAATCTCCTTCATTAGATAATAGTGTTTGGGACGAAGGAATAGGAGAAGAGCATTTTTCTGAAATTGACCTTGATAGTATACCTTCAAAAAATTTGAATTTAGTTATAGAAAGTGATGCAAGTCAAGATAGTGTTATAATTGCCTCTCATTCATCAGAATGTACAGTCGTTCGAGGGCCTCCAGGCACAGGAAAATCACAAGCAATTGTTAATCTTATTTCAAATGCTTTGGCAAATCAAAAAAAAGTATTAGTAGTATGCCAAAAAAGAGCTGCACTTGATGTAGTTTTTCAGCGTTTAGATAAAGTTCATCTAGGAAAATATGTGGCATTAGTACATGACTATAATAAAGACCGTTCATCTCTCTACCGCAATTTATCCAAGATTTTAGATTCTGATTTTAATTCTTCTGATACATATGCAATCTCCAATAAATTTCAACAAATATCCAATGAAATTGATACAATTACTGAAATTCAAAAAAAGATAGTAACATCGCTACATAAACAATATTTTGGAGGAATTTCTGCTCATATTCTTTATACAAATGCAAAAATTGGTTATATACCAAAACTTGATCTTTCAATATTTTTAGATAAGATTGATTATCCACAATTATCTCAACTTACTTATTTGATCAAAACATTTGAAAGCGACTCTAAAAAATATGATATTAATAATTATCCATTGTTAAACAGAAAGAGTTTTTCATTATTTGACTATCAAGATAAACACAAGATTGAAGAAAAACTTGATACGGTAATATCATTATTAAATTCTAGCTATAATAACAATAACAATAGTCTCAATGTAAAAGAAGATTATAACGTTAACATAATTTTTACTAAAGATAAAGAAGAGCAAAAAATACTTATTGAATCATTAAACATTTTAGTAAATGAAAAAGGTCTTTTTAAGAAATTAAAAGGAAATTGGAAGTTAGCAAGAGGAAAAGTTAAAAAAATATTATCTCTGCATGATAATCTATTAGAAGATTCTAGATATCTACAAGATTTAATAGAATTATCCACTACTGGTTTGCAGTTATGGAATGATATAGAAGATAACCTATCATCATTTCTTAACGAAAATGAATTAAATGAGTTAATTAAATTATTTAATTTAAAGAGATATAAAACAGCATTAGATAGATTAAAGAAAATTAAGGACTGTATTGATAATGATTTTGATTCCCTACAATCATATGATAAAAGAAAGATTGAATTGGAGTAGGTAAATAGACAAATATTAGATCTTTTTATTTCTAGATTATCAAATGAACATAATTGGGAAGGAATAATTAAACAAGAATTCTTCTATGCTTGGATAAATCATATAGAAAAAGAAAATCCAATATTAAAATCACAGCCTTTTGAGGAATATATAAAAAATAGAAATAGGCTCGCACAATTGCTCAAAGAGATAAAAGAGAGATTACAGTAAGAAAATTGATTTATCAATTACATAGTAATATTACTAGACCAAAAACTTTCACTCGTAACAAAAGAAATTTAGAAAATAAAAATCCAATATTATGGAACAAATTATCAGATCGATCTCAATAGAAAAAGAAGAATACCACCTATAAGAAAACTAATAGAAAAATATCAATCAATAATATTCAAAGTAGTGCCATGTTGGTTAGTCTCACCAGAAACAGTTTCTACTATTTTTCCACTTCAAAGCAACTTATTTGATTTAATAATATTTGATGAAGGTGAGTCAATTAGCAGTTGAAAAATCATTTCCAGTATTATACCGAGGAGGTAATATAGTAATAATGGGTGATGAAAAACAGCTCAGACCATTTGACTTGTTCAAGATACAAGATGATGAAGATGAAGATGAATATAGTAATGAAGGAGAAGAAGATGAGGATATTATTAATGATTCAGTACCCTCAGAAAGTCTTTTAGTCTTGGCTAAAAGAATTTATGGATATAGATATCTTACCTGGCATTATCGATCACAATATCAAGAATTAATAGATTTTTCTAATAAAGCATTTTATGATGGTAATTTGCAAGTAGCTCCTAATATTCTACTATCAGTTAGTCATCCTCCAATACGATGGATAAATTGTAATAATGGAGTTTGGTTGAATAGAAAGAATTTCCCTGAGGCAACTCTTGTTGTTGATGAATTAAAAAATATAATGGTTAGAAATAGACAAAATAATAAAAAGCAATCTATAGGAATAATCACTTTTAACGATAATCAAAAAGAAGTAATATTAGATGAAATAGATAATAGACGACGATTAGATACAGAATTTGATCAACTTTATTCGGATGCAGACAATTCAGAAAATAATAACTTGGATGATTTACCTTTTGTAACAAATATTGAGAATGTTCAGGGAAACGAACGTAACACAATAATATTTTCTGTTGGTTATGCTAAGAATATTGATGGTCGTTTATATGCCAGATTTGGATCTCTCAATCAAGAAGGGGGAGAAAATAGACTAAATGTTGCTATTACAAGAGCTAGAGAAGAAATAATCATTGTATGTTCCTTTAATCCAAATGAATTGAAGATAGAAGATTCGGTATACGAAGGACCAAAATTATTAAAAGAATATCTATTTTATGCAAAATATATTAGCGAAAAGAAATAACCAGAATGCACAGTCTGTATTATCTCGCATAAATACTGATAGTTCAAGAGTAAATATAAAATCAGCAGAAAATAACATATTGTTATTTGATAGTTTATTTGAAGAGCTCGTTTACAATAGACTAAGAGATCTTAATTATAAAGTTGATTCTCAAGTTGGTTATTCAGGATACAAGATTGATCTTGCAATAATCCATCGAGATAATCCCAACAAGTATATACTTGGGATTGAGTGTGATGGTGCATCATTTCATTCAGCAAAGAGTGTAAGAGAAAGAGATGTAATGCGACAAGAATTTTTAGAAAAAAGAGGTTGGATAATAGAACGAATTTGGAGCAGAACTTGGTGGAGAAATCCAGACAAGGAAATAAAACGTATACAAGAACGAATTGAGAGATTGAGAAACCAAGAAGAAGATACTAATATTGAAAGCTAACAGATATCATTAAAAATAAGAAATATTGTTAATTT
>CAWIYT010000263.1:0-20051 GCA_963840085.1 uncultured Nitrososphaerales archaeon | reverse complement strand
ATTACTATTATTATTAGAATCATAAGACACTTTTTCAGTATTGTAGCCTAAATAGAGATTATATTTTTTTGAAAACATTTCTGTAAATTTTGTCGAAATATCTATATCCTCATTAGGAATTAAAAGATCTTTTCGTTGTATTATATTTATTTTAGTTCCTAATGAACCAAAGAAATGACCTAATTCACAGGCAATGTATCCACCACCTATTATAGTAAGGGTTTTTGGTTGTTGTTTCAAACGTAGTGCTTCATTGCTTGTTATGTATTCTACATTTTCTAGCCCTTTTATTTTTGGAATAAATGGTCTTGTACCTGAAGCAATGAGAATTTTATCTGCAGTTACAATTTCATTATTTGATAGTGCAATTTTCTTTTCTCCTTCTATAAATCTACATTCTTCTAAAAAAAGATGAGGATTCTTGCTTTCTTGTAACCCTTTTTTTATTTTATTTGCATCTGTATCCACAATTTTATTAACTCTATTTACTATCTTTTGAAAATCAATTGAATAATCCTTAACGTTGATTCCGAAAGTGTTTGCTTTTTTTATTATTTCAATTATATCTGCACTATGTATAAGTAATTTTGAAGGAATACATCCTGTATTAAGACAAGTGCCTCCCAGTTTATATTTTTCAATAATAGCAACTTTCAATCCTTTTTGTGCTGCTGCATTAGCAACATCTAATCCAGAACCAGAGCCAATAACGATTAGATCAAATTTCTCCATATACTATAAAAGATATATTTTATTATTTTTAATAGGTGTTATAATAAAGTGGAGTCAATTCATAATTGTTGCATGTACTATTTTATTTGCATAATAAAACTTCATTTTTTAATTCTAAACAGAATAAAATTAATTAGAATTAAATGTATTTTCTATAATTATACAATATAATATAATAAAGTAACTGGTCCCACTTTATAGAAGGGTTCAAATCCCACTGATTCCGTTTTATAAGTGAGCTCATTTATTTACATTTGATATTTTCTTTCCGAATCTTTGCTACAAATCTTCTAGATCCAATATATATTATATGGTAAAGCATGATAAAAGTTGTAGGTTAAAAATATTAGTTAAAGAATATTCTATAAATGATTACAATTCAAATGTATCAATAACCTCTTCTAATTTGTTAATAGCCTCATACAGCTTATTCTGATCTACAGTTGGAATTTTCATTATCTCATAGTTATCATTTTCCGACTTTGTAAAATCAACATAAAAACTTTGTAAAATCAACATAAAATATTCCTAACCTTGCTTCAGTTTGTGCAACTAATCCTATGGTATAACTTCTCCACGAAAAAGCATCTGGAGTGAAAGCACCATCATCATTCAATATAATACATCTACCATAACCATTATCCTGTAAATAATCAAATGCTTTATTGAATTTAAAGTCATGAGAGCGAAATCCATCTCTATATTTTATTATGTATTTTCCATCAACAGTTTGGGATTCTTTTAATAACAACAGTTTTCCAAATTCTTCCAAAGCATAAATGTAAATTCCAGCAGCAATCTCTGTATCAATATCTATATTCTGTTTTGCAGCAGAAAGTTTCTTAATTATACCGTTTTTTATTAACTGCTTAGCTTCATTCCATGTTTCTTTTGATATGTGGATTTCTTGTGATATGTGTGGCAAATATATTATTACATAGAAAAATACAACTTTAATCTTTTCATTGGTTTACCTACACGTAAAATAACCCCTTATTTATGCACTTTTAAACCTGATACATTAAAGAGTATATTGCTTTCCTCTTTTGAGTTAGTGGTCCCGAGAAAAGTACGGGCCCGTCGGGAGTAATACCGATAGCGGTGCAAAAATAAGAGTCTATTTTTTAGTAATAAGGAAATTATTTAAGATTTACTTTCATTCATTTTATTGGAAAGAAATATCCAGTTGATGAACCAATATAATCTTCTGTTGATATTTAATTTGGTATTTCAGCTTAAATCGTATTTTGAGTAATAGATATAGTCCAAAGGTTTGTATATTTTGAATAATTATTGATATAGACTTTTGAGGATAATATTAATTAAATTGGTTCAAGTATATATATTATGAAAATTTTAGCTAGTAGGTCTGATAGAGAAAACTTTATTTTTCTTATTGGTATGATAGTAATTATTATTGGTATACTAGCTTTACTACTTGTTTATGTTTTCTTTCCAATCTCTACGTCTGACATCAATATAGGACAACAGCACTTCTTGAAATCTGGATATGGAGAATATATCTAATTATACATTAATTCAATCAAATTATCAATTGAAAAACTTACTCCAATCTAACAAAACTATTTAAAATTTTTTTCTCTAGCAAGTCCGATGATTCTTTTTAACACTTTGTTAGCTTCTTCTTTTACAAAAACTTTAAAAAAAACAGAAGTATTTTTTGATAACATCTTATTATAATATATTAGAATAAGTTTTATTGAATATCTAAAATTACTATAAGGTGTATGGTTTATGAACCAAATTTGACCTAAATAATGAATTTTAAATTGTCAGTATTTTGAATATCTAAATTTTTTAATTTATTAAACAAACTAAATTAGACTCTTTTTATTTCTATTTCTATCGTAGAAACGTTTCTTGTTCTACCATCTTCTGATTGAAGAGTCTCTGAACCAATTTTTACATCACCAATAGCGTAGCCTATATTCTCCATCCGTCTCAAAATTATTTGTGAAACGTCCACTGCACTGCCTATACTTAATCCTCTTGCCTTAATGGTGACTGTTGGCTGATTTGCTAATTGAATTAATGTTGATGTAACATATACCATCAATGGTTTTTTTCCAATAAATATTTCTTTATTATATTCGTGCCATCCTCCTTTACCTTTATCTTTCCCAGAATCTGTAGACAAATTGATATAAAAAATAAAGACAGACGCGTATAAAAGGCTGTATTATTATATATGTTTTAGATTTATAGTAAATGTAATGCCAAGTACCTGCTTGAATACTAAATTTGATATGAAAATAGCACTTTATATTTTTTAGTTCTGTTGTATCTAACAGTGTTTAAAATGAGTGTCAGAGGCTACAATAACACCAGTGAACCCAAGAATAGAATTGTAGCAAAGAATAGTAAAGAGTATTAATTTTGGGGTGTCAAAATTCGGTAAGTATCATAAAGGATTTAAAGAGGATTAACATAACATAATATTCCCTTGTCCAAAAAAAAGGTTTTGGAAGTAGATATTAATATAGAGTTACTATAAAAATTATTATTTTATATTTTAGTATATCAAAAAATATTAAATTAATTAGTCATTTTTGATGGTAGTAGCTTGTAATAATTCTCCAATTTCATTATGCATTTTAAGATAGTTTAATCCTTTTTCTGTTGTTTTGAATGTTCTAGTTCCATCAAGATATTCTATTAGATTGTTTTCTATCAAAACAGAAAGATATTCCTTTAATTGGTTATAACTCAGAAAAGCTTTATACATAATTTTTGTCTTGGTTGCTCCTCCATTTGCAGCGTCCAGTATATTACCCACTATTTCTGTTCTACTTCTATATTTCATATTATTATACACTTAATTTACTTATATTAATATAATGTGAAAGGATAGGTTAAGACTAGTAAGTCTTAGATGTTCTAATACTAATCGTGGTCTACAAAATATAACGTTTTATAGCTATTTGTTTTAGTACTTGTATAAACAGCTCTATTACTTCAGGCTTATCATCATCCAACATTATTGGATGTTTAAGAAAAATTTTTCTTCGACTATATTTGGTTTGCTTCTACAATGTATTTAGGTAATACTTGTTCTTTTTCGGCAGCCGTCGTGTCATCCGGGCCTAATATTTCTTGTTCTGTTTCTTTAGTAATAATTATATTTTTCCCATTTTCATCTTGCACTAACCAACCAATCTCTTTTAGAAATTTTATTATTGACAGAATAAATTTTTTATTGTGATTTCCTTTGTTTACGATATAGCTTATACCAAGACTTTGAGTATTATTACTTAAGGAATGTATAGCTAGTTCTAGTTCTTTAAATCTTTCAGAATAGTGACCATTAGGAGAAAATTTTAGCGTATCTATTCATCTTACCTAATATTCACATTGCCTACAATAGTTATACATTATAGAGAAGATAAACAACTCATTGCATTTAAACCATTATAAAGTGATTAATAGTTGATATAAGTAACTCCGATACTATTAGTTACTATCAGACAACAAAAATTCTTATCTACTTTTGGCTAAAGTTTGTTCAAATACTAGTAATCTTATAATAGATAAGAGATTTTTTCCAAAAATTACTTTGTGTATCCTACTTTATCAGCTAATCCTACTACTTCTCTACCCTTATTTGTTAAAGAATTATAAATCCTTGGTTTCCCTCGCCCAGGAGATTTTTCTTTTTTTACCTTTCTTTCAATCAAACCTAAATTTGTTGCTCTTTTCATTAAGGATTGTCCATACCCCCAACTTCCCATAGTAATAAGTAATTCTCTTGTGTGCAATTCTCTGTTCTTCTTTAGTATTCTCAATAATGGAATAAGAGGACGTTCATTTATCAGAACTTTAAGTATGTTTGATTGTACGGTTATAGGAACTGATTTTGTTTCTTTTACTTCCTTCGCTGTTGTGATTATTTTAGTAGACTGTTTAGAAGAACTTTGTGGACCAGTACCATTAGGCATATTATTTAGTATAACTTTTAATAATAATAAAAACTTATTTTTATTTATGGCAGATTAATCTGCTAATAAGGAACTCCTTGACTAATTAAAATCACATTATAAAATAGAATATAACAACATTTAGATAATAAATTACTAGCTTAATGGCAACATCTGTAACGGTAACTGGATTATTATTCGGATTTGGTACTTTTTCTCGTTACAAAAATACTTTTGAATTATGAATTTCTGTATCTTTCTATAACTTCTTAACAGCAGGATGTATATGTGTAACATTGGTCTCACTACTATTATTGCAGGAGTCTTTACTTAGCATTTGATTCACTGTTTGTTAAATGATGATTCATCAGTTGTTGTGTATAAGCTTAGTTGTATGACATTCTTGGTTCTTTTAAAATAGAAAATAAGTCAGAATAGCTAAAATGTTGTAAAATCACATCTTGGTTTTTTATTCCAATTGAATCTATTATATTGCTTATTCAGCTATAATGATTCGTTTACTTTTTATCTTCTTTTGGTTTTCTGTGGATTGATTTAAATCAATCCAATCATTACTGTATGCTAGTAGTTCAGATACTGTCTTTTGTATCTGATAATGAAAAAGGATTGTTAAGGACTAGTTAGTATTTCCTTCTCTATTTTGGCCATTACCTGATACTGCTTGTATGAAATTGGTGTTTGTTTTTGCACAAGCCTTCACATTATCACGTGTTTGTTCAAGTGCTGTATTGTATACTCTCATATTTGATGCTAGAGCATTATTTATTAGATTGCTAGTATTTAAGAGATAACTTGTGAAATTATTTACCCATATTGCGTGATTTTCAGCAATTCTTTGTGGATTATACAAATCCCATACTCCACTTCTATCTACTTGTTGTGTTTGAAAAGAGCTTACTACTTGTTTTTGTGCTTCAATAAAGTCAGAAGCAATATCTTTTATAGTTTGAATAGTTTTTTCTTGATATTCAGCGATACGTTGTGTATATTGTGGAATTTCTCGTGTAGCTTCATCTGTACTTCTTTTTATATTATGTAAAGTGTTGTCTAGTGTCTTGTTTATTGCATCTTGTTGTTGATTTAAGGTGTTATTGTAGTCTCTATTTGTTCTTTCATTGAAATTATTATTGTCTTTATTAAATTTAGTTGTATATTTTTCATTAAATTCTGGTTCATTTACAGCTATATTTTCATTTATTTTTACTTCTTGTTTTCTTGTTGACATGTATATATATATGTTACTAAGGTATATAAACTTATGTATTAATGACTATTGTAAAGTCATATTTGTTTATGTATAATCTATTGATTTATTTGTATAATTTGAGGTAATATATTTACAATTGCAATAATATCAAGCAGTAATTATTTAGATATTACGATTCGACATATATGATTCAGACGCTTTATAAATTTAATACATCATGAAACGTGAGCCGATAGGTTATTTATATTGATATAAAAAATGAAGAAGATATAATACAGCGAATTCATCAAAAATAGTCATCTTCAAATTTTGAAAACATATCTATTATTTTATTTTTACATTTTGAACAAATAGTACTATTTCTTTTAAAGGCTTGTTCATCTTTATCAAAGTCAGAAGTTATTGTTAAATCAATTACATACCATTTGTCCGAATTAATACTACACATTTCACATTCTGGCATTTTGAATTTATACTAATAAATAGATTAATTCACATATAGATGTTTTAGTATAACGAAAAAAATAAAATTAACTAATCGTTTTTGAGTGTAGTATATAATAATTCTGCCATTTCGTTATGCATTTTTAGTAAATTTAATCCTTTTTCTGTAGTTTTGTAGTTCTGAATTCCTTCAAGATATTCTATTAGATTGTTTTCTATCAAAACAGAAAGATATTGGACTGGACCCCTATTTTTGAGAACACTTTTCCCATTATTTTATGGATATTATTTTTCATTACCAATATTTATCACCTTCTCCTCCTTTTCCTCTTGCTGCATTTTCAATTTAGAAATGAATTCGTATGGTGTTAGATATCGCAGTGCGGAAAATGTATTCTGTTCTGGTTGTAGTCTAAAAACGCATCTCTGATTGCTGATTCTGCTTCCTGGTAGTTCTGGAAATCATTTGGCCAGATGTACTCCTTCTTTAGGGTCTTGTGGAATGATTCGATGTGTCCATTCTGTTCTGGCGTGTTGTAGTAAATATGTTCCAGTTTCAATCCCAGTACAGATAAAGATTTTCTAAATGCTTTGCTTGCTTGTATACTGTGAGAGCCGTTGTCTGTTCTGATAACAAGATCTTGTTGTGGTACTATATCCTTATGCGTTACAAGAGCATTTTCAACAGAAATGATGGCATTTTCCTTGACTGCAGACAGATCAAAAAACAGTAGCCAACCCATTCTCTTGTAAATACGTCAAATACGTTAAAGAGATAACCCCATCCATCAATACCACAATGTATGTAGGTAAGATCTGCTTCCCATACCTGGTTTGGTCTATCTGCTTTTTTATAGTGGGTACTTTTGAACGAATGATTTCCTTCTTACTTCTTGATGGTGTGTAATGTAGCCCATCTTTCTGAAGATTCTCTCTGTACCCTCTTTCGGTTGACTGGTCTTCCAAGAATTCTTGTTAACATTGCAGCCATTCTCCTGGTACCATAAGTTGGCCTTTGCAGAGAAATTTGCTGTATATTTTCTTCTATTGATGATGATGATGCAATATGATTTCTATAATTATTCTTTCTACTATTGTTGTTATTGTAGTACATATTTTTACTACAACCAGAATATGTCAGTGTCTTTCTAATGCTCATTCCGTTGTTTGATATTGTCCTTACCACTGCTAACCTTTCCTCCTTCCTCCTGTTTCTAACGTTTTTTTAAATACATCTATTGCTATTGTCTGCTCACCAATGATCTTCTTTAGTCGCTCAATCTCTATTTCCTTATTCTTCTTGTTTATCATGTTGTCTTTACCGGAGCCTGAAAGTGCCATCTTACCACCTTCTATGAATTTCTGTTTCCAGTTGTAGAACACATTTGGATTGAGATTATACTTTCTGCATAGTTCTGCTACTGTGATATTTGTAGTCAATGATTCCATTACAATCCTTGTCTTGTCTTCTGGTGTCCACTTTCTAGTACTATTCTCTTTAACACCCTGCATCTGTATGACCTCCTATACCTGTAATGATAGGAGTAAAAAAGTCTCCATTACAAGGTGTTCTCATTTCAAATGGGTCCAGACCAAGATACATTAAGTAATAATGAAATTGAATGCAATTCTCTTTTTAAAACATTTGATCAGAAAGAACTATCTTCTCTCATACACATGAAATAAAAATAGAGAAAATCTTGGTAAATTCTCTTCTATCTTGGGAATAGAAATTGGTTTGTACACAACAAAAGGATCACTATGATCAAATGGGAATAATTCATTTTTTTTGCTAAGGCATTTGAAACTATGGTAGCTAATTAAACCAGAGATGAAGATTGTTGGGATGCAGGATACATTTTTTTCTACTGTTGCTGATTTACATATTCAAGAGGGATTATTATTTAATAATGCATTTGCTTTATTATACTTGGTTAATTTAGATGGTGAGCTCGATATGATAAAGTAGTTGAATTATTAGAAAATAATTTGATACAAGCTACAATTAGCAGAAGAAACGATAGGAATGGTTGCACAAAAAGGAGAAAGAATAGATCAAAATTTGAAAGACAATCAATCCTCATTTAGAAAGATAAAAAGAAGCAATAGGAAGAGGAATTAGAAGTGGATGTTCTCTATCTATTCCACAGTTTTTGATAGCTTTAATAGATAAAGAATTAAGAAAACCGAAATTGATATCTTTAATTATTATTATCTAAAATGAAACAATATTGATTTTAAGAATGATAATAGATTTTTTATTAGTCATTCAATTAAGAGCCTATCCCAAAAATAGATAGAAATATAGCTGCCTATTTTTATTCTCTTATATGTTTAACATTTGAATAAAAGTAAAAAGTACGTTAGAACAATTATACGCATTCCAGATGATCTTTGGAATGAAATTAAAAATATTTTACCAAATGAGAAACCAGAGAATACAATAGGTCGTCCCATTGTTCCATACAGAAAAGTATTTGATGGTATCATGTTTGTCTTGAGAACTGGATGTCGGTGGAAAATGTTACCCAAAGAATATGGGTCTGGTTCTACCTGTCATATAAGATTTCAACAATGGGTACAGTCTGGTATCTTTGACAGATTATGGGCTAGATTATTAAAAATATACGATAAAAAAAAAGGAATCAAATGGTCATGGCAATCACTTGATAAGTTAAGTATCTCATATATCATCAACATGCATTAGTATTTTTAACATACTCTGATAGAAAGAACTTTAGCTCTGAATGTTTAGATTGATACATGTGCCCAAATCCTATATTCTGAAATTATCTGATACTCAGAAAAAGGAACTGAATAGATTCATGAAGAGTACTCGTGACAAAGAGGAATACAGAAGAGAGCGTCTGCTATAAAGCAAAAGATGAAGAAGGAGTACCTTACAGAACAATAGCCAAAAACCTTGGTGTAAATTACCGTAATGTGTATGACTGGATTAACAATTACAGAAAACACGGTTTGGATGGTATAAGAAACAAGAGAATGAATGCAGGTAGAAAGCCAGTAATATCTACTCACAAAAACAAAGAGATGGTAAAAGACATAGTATTGAACAAATCACCCCATACATTTGGCTATCTCAAAAATACCTGCTGGAGTATTAGGCTTTTAGCTACATATCTCTCAACATTACTGGAAATGAATGTCAGTCCAATGCAAACATGATGGAGAATAATTCAAGATATGGGCATAGTATACAAACAACCAAAACTTGAACTGGAGAAAGGTATCGATTATGAGGAAAAGAAAGGAAAGATAGACAGATACAAGAAAATATCCTCTGCTCTTTTAAAAAAAAATTCTACTGGGATTTGAAGATGAAACGTGGTTACATCTTCAACCATACATAACCAGAACATACATGAAGAAGAGGGGAACAGCAAAAGATACTCCATAAAGGATCTAACGATAAAGTCAATGTATTCATAACACTTCTTTATCCCCTAAATGGAATCAAATTCAATACAAGCAAGACAAGAAAACAGCAATGATTTCATAAACCATCTAAACAGCATCAAGAGATATGTACTAAAGAGAAGTATCAAGAGGTTCATACTTGTAATAGACAATGCATCATTTCATGTAAGCAAAAAGACAAAACACTATATGGAAAGACAGTCATAACTGGCTAACTGTACTATTTCTACCAACACGTGCACCATTCCTGAATCCAGTAGAAACAAAAGTAAACAGGAATCTCAAGAAAGATGTATGTGCCAATTACAACTACGAAACAGAAAATAATCTATTATGTAATGTAAGACGGTATCTAAGATGTTTTGGTTGTTGGCCTAAGATATGATACTTAACTTAGTATTTATCATGTACAAATCGCCTTTAGGGGGGAGGCGAATTGACTGGATATAATCCTACTATAGATAGAGGGAATTTAGGAACCAAAAGACATATTCTAACAGATAAAGATGGCAATTCCTTTGTCTACTATGATAACATCTGCAAATACTCATGATGTTACTGTTGCAATCGATACAGTTGACAGTATAATTATCGAAAGACAATCATCATCATCAACAGACAGGTTAAATAAGAAACAGCAAGATCTATGTCTTGATAAAGCATATCGTTCAAAAGATGTAACGAACATAGAAATCATCGAAAGAGGATACTATACTACACATATTCAGGTACAGAAGAGAAAAAATTCTACTATTTGGCCTATTAGGAAAAGACATCACTGTAATTAAGATGAGTTATGGAGAAAACAAATTCATGGCATAACAATAGATTCAGGAAATTATTTACAAGGTCATGAAACAGCACAGAGGTATAGAGAACTATCTTGGATCATTGTGCAACTAGTAAATAGCATAATTGTTTAGAGGAGGATAATTTCAGAATAGGCTCTAAATATTAAGAGCCTATCCGAAAAGTAGTTTATAGTATTTAAGTTTATGGTACAATAGATTTATTCGACAAAGCTAAGTGTCTCCACCATATATCACGAGATTAGTTTGATATCTGAAATTTCTGGAATCGATTCATCTTATGAAATACCAGATGAATTATGGAATCAAATTTTCCCTCTTCTTGTACATAAACCCAAAAGGAAGAAGAAGAAAGGTCGTCCAAGAATGGATGATAGAAAGGCAATGAATGCTATCTTCTACATTACACGTACTGGATGTCAGTGGAAAGCATTACCACAAAGAAGTCTTGGTGCATCCAGTACTGTACATGACAGGTTTCAGGAATGGAGACAAGATGGCGTATTCAAACGTATGTGGATTGATGGTCTAAAAATATATGATAAAAAAGTTGGTATCAACTGGAAATGGCAATCAATGGATGGTGCAATAACAAAAGCACCTCTTGGGGGAAAAAAGTACAGGACCAAATCCCACAGACAGAAGAAGTAAATCAGGTACCAAACGTAGCCTTCTTGTAGATGGTCAGGGCATTCCTCTTGGAATTACTGTAGATGGTGCTAACAGACATGATATGAAGATGACAAAAGCAACTCTTCAGAGTATAGTGGTTTGCAGACCACCACCACCATCATCATCATCTTCTATAACAAATACCCAACAACAACACATCTGTCTTGACAAGGGTTATGACTATCCTGAGGTATATGAGTTACTTGAGGAATATGGTTATACCATGCATATTTGCAAGAGAGGAGAAGACTACAATAATGGTAACAAAAAGAAGAGAAGAAGGATACCAAAATATAGAGCAAGAAGATGTTGGTAGTTGAGAGAACACACTCATGGATGAACCGATTCAGGCGATTATTGATTAGATGGGAAAAGAAGGAAGATAACTATATTGCAATATTACATTTTGTCTGTGCTTGGATAACATATAAGAGAGGAGGTGTTTTCGGATAGGCTCTAAAAGGTATCTTAGAATCTGGTTCGAAAGGTAAAAAAGAGAGGTCACAACAAGTTATCCTAGGGTGTACTTTTTTTGTCTCCTTAACAATTCTCTGCTTTTGAAAATTAAACAGATATATTCTTAAAACATAAAATATTCTTTGTGAAGGATAAACCATTTGATTTTCATGGTGCAAAATTTACTATCAAGGTTCTTACTTCTGAAACGAACGATAGCTATAATACTATCCTAGATGTAATTCATCCACCTAATATAGGGCCTGTGTTACATATATATCCCAAAGGTTCAGAAACCTTTTACATAGTTGAAGGCGATTATGAATTCATTGTAGATGGGAAATCAGTAATGGGTAAACCTGGAGATGTAATTTTTGTTCCTAAAGGAGATCCACATAGATTTGTTGTGGGGTACAAAGGTGGACATGCTCTTGTAATCAGTCCTCCAGAACTTGAGTTTTATTTTTTCAAAGTAAGTGAATTATTACTTGACAAAGGCAAAGTTTCATATGAAACAGAATCAAGTATAGGAAAACAATATGGTCAGGTTTTCTTAGACAACACAAAACACTGGAAATAGTCAAAATCTAAAGAAATTAAACTAATCTCAAAAATAGGCAAATATTATATTATGTAAAGAAAAGTATACAATAATTTATTCGAAATATTGAAATCGAATAAATACTTTAATTTAAATTGCATTATTCACTATGAATAAGATTGAGAGAGAATAATTTGTAAAAGTCATAGCCCTCTATTGGAGGAGTAATGACGAATGTACCATGTAGAAGGCTATGGTATGTATATATGCTTGTCTTCAAATTCACAGCATTCCAGTCATAGGAAATAGGTAAGTAGGTAATGAAACTGGTAAAGTATTTTATTTAAAACTTAAAGAACAAATTTAATCAATCAATCATTGAGAGAGAAAATGACAAGGTAAAAGAAGATGTATTGGCTGATCTATCTGATCAGTTATTAGTTTTAATTGAAATAATATACAATAGTCAGAAAGAAAACAAATGATATAATACTTGAATTTCTTGTCAAACTAAATTTTCAAGACTAACTTGTAATTATAACTGATGATATGTTATAAAATTAGAAGAACCTAAAATAAAAGAAAATATTGATATTAACATCCAGAATTTATCTTTGTCTTCTTTGTTTTGTTGTTGTTGTTGATTGGATAAAAGTGAATGAACTTTACTTCGTAGTTCGTTTAACCAAATTGGTTTGTATATAACAATCTTTTCTATATCTGGAATATTTCTCTTAAGGTGTTCTATATATTCTTTAGTTGCAGTAATAAAACAAAATAATAGAGTAGGATTTATATTTTTCAATTTTTGATATAATATCATTCCATTCATTCTAGGCATTTTCAAATCAAGTAAAACAAGATCATATACATTTTTTCTAAATGAATAAAGTGCATCAATAGGATCAGTAAATGCATCTACTTTATATCCATCATATTCTAAAAATATCTTAAATAGATTATTAATATCCTCATCATCATCTACTATCAATATTCTTTTACATTTTGTAGTAGACATTTTTACCTTCTTTGCTAGTCAAACAACATTATTCTTTATTAAGAGTATAGACAATTATTAACAGTTTAATTTAACAGATTAACATATTTAGTCTTGATAGGTAAAAGATCATATAGAATTAGTAGTATTTAGCAATAAGATTTGAAGAATCTTCATAAATAATAAATATCTTTGATATAAATATACTCCAAATGATTTCTAAATTAGTATCAACTTTTTTGTTAGTCTATATATCTGCAGTGAAAGAGAATACCATAATAATACTTATTGAAAATTCCCAACACATAATGACATGGTATTTCAGAATCTAGTTATAAGAATAGACAATGGTGTATAGTATATCAGCAAAGCATTTAGAAAATCTATCATATAGCGAAATTAAAACTAGAACATATTTACCACAATATTCTACATAACTGAATAAATCCATTGAATTATTCTATAAGACACTCAAGAGAGAGTAGATCTGGACAAATGATTTTCAGAACTACTATAAAGCAGAATCAGCAATCAGAGATGCATTTGTAGACTACAACCAGAATAAAATAGAATACATTCTGTACTGGGATACCTAACACCATACGAGTTTATTTCTAAATGGAAAATTGAGGCTATGATAAATATTGGTGATGGATAGTATTTTGTTTGTTTGTCACCAAAACATCATATACCAACAGACTATCTTTATGCGTTATCTATACCAATTAGCATATATTTTCTAATCCGATTTCATTATTATCACATTCGATCAAGAGTAAAAGCTATTTGTCATCCTACTTATTGCGTTTAATGTCAAACTAATGTGAAGTATTCCAAAAATGAATTGATTAGATTATACAAGAAGGAAACTAATCTCAAGGTAAAGGAAAGAATGCTACTTGTAGTAAAGGTAGAGAATGATAATGTCATTCCTGCTTACGCAGCTGATGAATTACACATAGAAGTAGACCATGGGCATTGTACTGGTTAAAGAGATACAGAGAGAAGAAGGAATAGAATGATTAAAGGACAGACCAAAAAGTGGTAGACATCCAGATATACCAAAAGAGATAATATACAAGATAAAAAACGAGTTAGCATCCAGCAAACAGGGATGGACTACAAAACAGCAGGTAGAAGATCTAATTGTCAGAAAAAGAGTGGTGGAATAAGATACCATTACACTCACATATATACCGACTTATGCACAAATGGGGATTCAAACAGAAGGTACCAAGAAGAGTACATGTAAATACAGCATATAAGGAGGAAAAAGAACGTTTTAAAAAAGAGCAAGAAAGATACTATTGGATAATCTCCACCAGCAGCAGCAGCATCAGCATCGGCAGGAAGGATTCACGGTAGTATCTACGGATGAATCATTGTTCTTCTTTGACTCTCTTGTCAGAAGAGTATGGATAAAGAAAGATGAAAGACCAGTTATAAGAATAACTGGATCTCATCAGGAATCAGTTTTGTTTGGTTCCATCAGTTTGGAAGGAAAACAATTGTTCAGACAGTATGATTGGTTCAATGCAACCACATTTTTAGACTATCTAAAACAGGTACACAAGAAATTTCCCAAATGCTATTTGTTCCTTGATAAAGCAAAACAACACTACAGATCAAAAAAGGTACTGCAATATTTTGCTGATAATAAAGATAGTTTGATCCCAGTGTATCTTCCAACAGCATCTCCAGAATTTATGGTACTGGAAGAGATATGGCATATAGCCAAAAATGATTTGCTTATTCTACAATACTATTCATCTTTTATAGAATTCAGAAATAAAATATCATCATATTTTAGAACAAAAAGATTCAATCTGAATATGAGAAACTATGCGCTTGCTAAAATTGATAATTAGAAAACATAAGCTAGTTGGTATAAATGAAAATAATTATGACCCAATCTCATATAATTATATAAATAAGGAATCCTTATAGTATGATAGGTGTAATGAATTATTTTAGATAGGAAACTTTATGAATTAAACTTAGAAGAATTATTTCCTAAAACATTATTTGATACACCATGTATCTATATTGACAAAAGTAGAGATATTTGGATTGTTACAGAAATGTGTGCTGAATATTTGGAGTCAACAATAGATGCCATTGTGGTTAAGGACGAAAACAATCCTATTGGAATGATTGGTGGATATGATATATTATATAATTTACGACAAAATCCTACAAGTACTTTTTTTCAAACCAAGATAGATGAAATCTTTTTTAAACCTCTTCCTCAAGTCAATGAAAAAATTAAACTGGTTGATTTAATAGAAAGATGGAAAAAAACTAGAAGAGCATTTTCTGTTATTGCTAATCCATATGGTGATTATTTTTCCATCTCTTCAAGGAAATTACTTGAAATCGGTAAGCAATATAAATCAGGAGTTTCCGTTTCGTCTATACCAAAAAAGAAAATTATTTCTTTTAAAGGATACGAATCATTGGGTACTATACTTGATATAATGTTTAAAAACCATACTAGAAAAATCTTATTAGAAAACTCTAACCAATTTGTCAGTGATAGACTAATACTTGGTGAAATTTCCAATCTCTTGAAATTTCAAGAGATAGATAACCTATTAGATATACCTATTAATCAATTTAAATTTGAGTATGCAAAAGAAATTACCACTGACCTAACTCTTAGTCAAATTTGTTTAATAATGGATAAAATGGATCATCCTTGTATATTATATCAAGATTCAATAGTTACTTGTTGGGATATATGTCTTATCTTGCTTTCAGAAAAGTTAACAGAATTTTCTGGTAAAAACTATCTACAAAAAAAATTATGTCCACATTGTGGAAAAGAAATAGATTGACTAGCTCTCTATCTAAATTTTAGATCTCAAATCTCATTCATAGTAACTATTTAAATGTACAATTGATGATAACAAAAAGTTTAGTAATATTTATTATTTGTTATTGAGAAGAATTAACTAAACTAAAATTTTCTGTTGGGATCATATTCTTTAATTTTAGATTCATCATCATCATATCCATTTTCGTTTGTTAATTGACTACAACGACGAAGATTGAAACCAATGGTTTATTCTAATTTCCCTTGCCGTTTTAAGAAATACTCTAAAGAAATTAGTAAGAAAGGAGAAAGTTATGAAGATATTTTTTTGGTGATTGATATATTACTGGAACTATAGGCATTAGGTAAACGTTTCAAATTTATAGATGACTGCTAGAAATGACTTTAAGGAAGATAATATTTAATCTTCAAAGAAAGGTCTAAACTGAACATCAAAACCTGGAGAGTTATTTGCGAATTGCTTTACTGTGATCATTTTGCATATTTTGTCCTGCAACTCTGAATGTTCGATCAATTTCTTTTTACAAATAGGACACATAGATTTATGATTCATACTATTGATCACAGATGATAAGATTAACAATTATAAAAAGGCATTCCCACTCCTGCAAGGAAAAACTGAGAATTTAAAGTAATTCTATCATTGGATGTCCTGGTAGAAGGTTGTATTCTCATACTGATTTTATCTTATCGTCTCCAATTAAAATGAATAGTGGTCATGTTTCCAACAGCAAGTTTTAGATTCTTTTACCTCTTGTTGTTGTTCTTTTGTTGTATTACTAATTCTTAATTCTCTGATAGAATAATAGCGCTAATGTGTTTGCAAATATGACTTCTATTTTTTATAGATTAAATCTCAAAGTCAGTCCATATATATAGTAGATCCGAGTTTCATCCATGAATGTGACAATGTAGTATTTGGAAACATCTGTCTCTGACTGAATCTTATAAATTCCTCTGGTATCTATCTGAACTATTTCACGCGAAATAGTTACAACCATGATCTTTGATATTCGTATTTCTCGAATTAAATATTTGATTATTTGTTATTATATTTTTTTCATAAATATAGTATACTTAGTTTACTATAATGTAGTATACTAAGTTTATTAAGTTTATAAAGTTAAATTAGTAAACTTAAATATTTAATAAACTAAATAATAGTACCTATGAGTACTTAATTGACCAAGTTAATCAAAGTAAAAGATGACACTTATGAAAGATTATCTAATAGAGGAAAGAAGAACGAAACATATGATGATATAATTCGTAAACTTCTAGATTTAACAGAAGGAGAAGAATAAGAAATGACAATATTAGAATGTAAGAATTGTGGTTACAACTTTCCAAGCAATGAAGTAGAACTGACAAATGTAGACATTACTAATAAATATTTTAGAATACATTGGAATTGTCCAAAATGCGATACAGAAGGATTACAATGTTCATTAATAATCCAGCAGTAAGTAAACACCAACAATAAAAGTAATAATAAGAAATGAAATTAATATATTATTATTGTTCTAAAGAAATAGTTATGCCATTTATAGAAGAAAAATTAAAAGGTCAGTATTGTTTTGTTCTGATTGTTGTAAAGATGTTTATATAAATATTAAATAAACAAACAAAAGATTTTGACGAATTGAAGTAAAAAAATTTTATAATGAACTTGAAAAATAATAGAAAATTTTAATGTTCTTAAAATTTAAATTAAACTACAATATAGCCCAAATAAATGATTTTGGGGATTTAATACATCCATTAATTCAAGTATAGCATATCTTAGTATATAAGATTGCCATCATCAAATAAATCTTAGATTCTAATGGCCTCAATACACAATTGAATAATATCGACAATTCGTGTTTGAATAAAGTTTTATTATAATTGATAATAAAAAAATAAATAAAAAATCTGATTTATTAGGTTATTGACTATTTTATTTTTAATAATAGTCTAATTGAAAATATTAATAATTTCTTGATTGATTGAAAATGATTATACAATCAATTAATAATTGATTCGCTAATAACAATTGGAACAATTGGAAGTGCAATTGGTGCTGTAGCAATAACAGTATATTCATTTAAAATCGGAAGAAGCAATGAAAAAAACAAAGGATTAAGATATATTTCAATTATTAGAGGAGAATGCCCATAGAAATGCTAGAAAAAGTTCTTTATAGATCAAGGAGGAATTTTTTGCACTTTTTTATCTAATATTGCTTTGTTGCACAAGTCATTTAGATAATCATTTATCTCTATCTTCCAATACTAATTGATGATTATGTAATGGCTATGCTCTGAAACCAATTATACAACGATACTTTCAGCATTATCTCCTTTACCATGTTTTCAAATCTAATAGCAGTAACATATTCTCTAACAAACATTCTCTTGATACAGGAAAAAACAGATTCGACAATCCATCTCTGACCATAGCTAACGCTATCCTTCCATTGTTGTAGATCGGTTTTCTGTGATTGTACATTCTTGTCTCTGAGATAGTGATTGGTTTTTCTACATTTAGAATTCTTTCGTCACTTTTTCTTGCAGGTTTGATTCCCCTAAATGACAGAAATTGAAAATTATTGTTACTGTCATAGGAACCATCCATGATAGCAGTTTCTATTACCTTGTTCTGTTTTATTATTATATCATCTATCAATTCTGGCAGTACTTTACCATCATGTACTTGTTCACTGGTTACTTTTAGTGATAGTACCCTTTTCTTCTTGATATCAACTGCTAGATGTATCTTAAGATATCCTCTTTTTACATTCCACCTGTGTCTAATCCATTCTCCCCTGTTTGTAACTTTAATACCGGTAGAATCAATTGCAATTACAAAATAGTCATCATGTTGTAAACTGGATTTGGTAACATCATCGGAAATCTTGATATCCAGTCTGTTTATTCTTCTACTAATGTTACTATAATGAGGAATAGACGGCAATGTGTTTGAAGCATGTTCTCATACTACACCTTCCGTCTGTTTGTCTGTATGGTAAATGAAAGTATGCTCTCATATATCCTAGTAATTTAATAAATGAATCTGGATATACGAACTTTCTACCTTTTTTGCCTTCATTCATCTTCTCTAATTCAATATGCCAGTTATCAATAAACATCAAAACCATCAAGTAATACCTCTCCTCTCTTTACAAGAGATTCATTGTATTTCTTCCAATTTCTCACATAGTATTACCATAACAGGTTAGCTAAATGTGTTAGGAATGATGAGTTGCGCAACAAGGCATCTAATATGCATAATTAATGGTAGTTCAATCTAATTATTTTACAATTTTTACAATAAAACTTACCTTTATCAATTACTTCCAATTTGCCATGACATTTATTACATACAAAGTGTTATTGATTCCTAGTTTGTTTCTTATTATATTAATGACAAATGGAATAACAAATCTAGTTAGAGTAATCGCGATAGTACACCATTATTACCTGATCTAGAGTAATTCCTGTATCTTCCCATATTTTTAATATATATTTTATATTAGAAATAGGTTATATTAAAAAAATTTTTTACTCAAATATTACATTGTAATATTATTCCGATAATATAATGAAAAAATATAACTTTTAAATTAAAGGAAATTAAAGAATTAGGTGATTAAATATAATAAAACTTTGATAACTTATTTTTCTTTTTTCTTGCAGGATTTTTTGAAATAGGAGGAGGATATTTAGTATGTTACGGTTACAAAAAAAAAAAGAAATCATATTTGTTAGGTATAATTGGTGGATTTATTTAATTTATATATTGAATCATACCAACATTTGAATCTGCTGAATTTGGAAGAGTTTATGCAGTATATGGTGGAATTTTTATAAATTTTTCTATCTTATGGGGAATGGTTATCGATAAAAAGAGACTTGATAAATATGAAATAATCAGCTCACTTGTTGCTGTTTCAGGATGAATAATAATATTTTATTCTCCAAG
>CAWIYT010000262.1:0-11929 GCA_963840085.1 uncultured Nitrososphaerales archaeon | reverse complement strand
TCTATGATCACACAAATGACCAAATGTATACACACTCGTACAGAAATAAAACAGGAAAACAGTTCCTGGATTTTATCAAAATAGTAGTAGATAGAAAATATGATTTCTCTATTAAACAAATATTTCTGGTCCTGGATAACATATCTATACACAGATTAAAAAAGTACAGAAACAATACAAAAACACTATCCACGAATAAATCTGGTATTTTTACCAACCAGATCTCCAGAACTAAACCTGATAGAAGTTAGGTGGATGTGGATGCAAAGACAGATGATAAACAATTCTACATTTGCAGATGAATGTGATATAGGTAAAGGCGTAACAGAATGACTAGAAATTATAACAAAAAACATGGTAAAGCAATCATAAATATTTTACAAGAGGTGCTATAGACGTGTTTACATAACTCTTAACAGAGCCATAATAAATGTATTAAATAACTATCTGATTCAATTTTTGTCTTTTATTATTTTGAATTCATCAAGAATTTTTTGTTCTTGTTCCTTTCCATTTTCAATAAATTTGCCAGATAACACCTTTTCATCATCATCATCATCATTTTCTAATTCTATATTTAATATCCCAAACTTTTCATACAACCCTTTGGCTGAAAAATCCTCTAAAGAGTCAAGTTTCATTGGATGCGCTCCACCTGTTCCAACAGTTACAAAAATTGTGCCTTTTGGATTTTTGTAGATATTGGTAGTAGTAGTAGCATTATCTTGTTGTATGGGATCATTTTCTAGAGCTCTATTATAAGTCCATTCTGTATCAGTCTCTTCATCATCTGTACGATATCAACCTTATTATTTGGTTTATCCGTTTCATAATTAAAAGTAACTGGAAATGTTCTTTCATAAACATGAAAATGACCTTGTAAAGCAAGGTCAACTTTGTATTTATCAAATAGAGGATGAAATATTTTTCTAAACTCTTTTTCCTCATCAAATCCGGTTCCAGAACCATACATATGTCTATGATAAAATACAATTATCCAATCTATAGAAGGATCGTTTCAATTTTTTTCAAGATCTTAATAGCAAATTTATATTGTTCAGAGTCATTGTAATAGGGTATTTCTGTAGATAATGCTAAAAAGTGAACATTTCTCTGATTAAAGGAATAGTATTGATTTTCTAAACCAAACTGATTCATATAGTCTTTTAGTAATTTAGAAGAATCAACTTCATGGTTTCCTATCACGATTTTGGTTTTTTCTTTTAATGGCTCTATCATCTGTAACCAACATTGAGCTTTACCATTATAAGATAAATCACCTAACGCTAAAACTAGTTCTGGGTCTTGGCTTAAAATATTACTAACAGTATCTTTTGTGTACCTGTACAATCCCAGTCACCTACTGCTACAAAGTTAAAAGTTGATTCTTTATTTTGAGGAGTAATAATATTAGTATTATTTTCAGATATGGAACTATGATCTAGGACGGTTTTCTTATCTTTTATTTTTTGTTCAGAATCCGTTTTATTTTCACTTGCATAAGAATTTTGTAAAAATGTGTAACCAACAATTTGATTATTTATAATATTCTTTTTTTCAAAATTATAATTGAAAAAGATAATAACAAAAATAATTATAAAACAAAATAACGACTTTTCTCTACCGGAACTCTTGACTTTCAATTAGATTAGTTCTTTTTACAATATTATTATTTTAATATTAATGCTATTCTATAGTAGTAAAATATAAGGAAAGAAAAGAAGATAAAAATGTATGTTAACAATTAAGTATTTTACTAACTGTAGTAAATTTTTCTTCTCTTTTAGATATGATTAAAAGTACGAAAATAGATATTCTTTAAATTTATATGTTAAAGAAAGATAAAATATTTTGCTAGAAATATATGATATATGCCTATTTGTAGATACATACCTTATTCCAAATAAGTTAATAGAGAATTTAAAATAATGAATAACTCTCTATTAACTTCATGACTATGGTTGATGATTGGACCTAATGCCAGTTGATTTGTCCTCTTTTTTTCTTATGAATGACAATGCCTTAGCATACTAATATATAGTAACATAAGATATATAATTGATTTTAAAGATGCAAAAATATGATAAACTATGAAAACTGTTCACCATTTCAGAAAAGTCTGATGGAAAGAGTTAACCAGTATTTCAAGGATCGAACTGAATCTTTTGATGATTACTATCCATGTATGACAAATGAATGCAATCTATTTCTCGTTTATAACTGGTTACAATTCTTCGTATCTATGTATACTGATACAACAAATAATAATGATCTTATTAACGAATTGAATGGAAAAGGTGAATATATTTTAAATTAACAGAGCCAACATGATATATCGTCCTCTACCTTATTTGACGTTACTATCTTAATATATTTAGAAATCTCACAAATACATTCTCGATAGATAAGAAAAATTAATAGTAAATTTTTAAAATGCAAAAAAAAGTTGAGTATTATGGACCATCTTGTTGACTATTTTGATTTTTACTCTGACTAATAGCACTTGCAGAATATGTTGGGATCATTTATCATACATAAAATTCCTCCAATCACAAAGGTTGCTGCGACTACTATTCGAAATGTTAAAAGTCTCGGATGTGAAATGATAATATGTACTATTTTGTCTTTTAATGATATTAATATTATGTTAACTAACTTTGAAATCTTTTTCTTTATTGTCATTTCTTTCCTCCTTAGAAGCATAAACCTTTTCAAATAATAATAGTCATTCAAACTTGTAAGAAATAATAAACAAATAGAACTTAAGAAGATCTACGACGAATTCTTATTTCTGTAGATAAAAAAAAACAAAGTCGGACATTTCTTTTAAGCATAGAGATAGATCAGTTTATAAAAAAAGTAATAATATTATGATATTTATTTATTTTATACTTTTGCCATTTCTATATTTATTATGTTTTGTAATATGATATTCCTGGCTAAAAAAATTAAAAAAAAGGAAAATCGTGTAATTATGAATTTAATCCGTGTATTGAAGGCAATGATAGAAAAACAAGCCAAAACAACATAGAAAAATTTCTAAAATCTCAGAATAAACCTTTCTATTATTAGTCAAAATATTGGTCCCATTGATACAAGATTCAAACTATAGAAACATTTGGGTCTAAAAATTATGTCAAATTTGTTTCACATCCCACTGAGAAGGATACAAAAATGTAGCTAATCTTCTGGATTTTATTGGAATTGTATTTTTCTATTATAATTTGTTAATATTTAGGAAGTAATAAATCTAATTTAATTAGATCAAGGAGATATAATCCTCCTAAACCAAGAAGCTCAGTTCTAGTTAAAAAATTTCTACACTAATGAATTAAGGATAGCTACAGCATTGAGAATATCATTGTATATTTCCCTCTTGTTTCTTTTTAGTTTAGGCAGTTTAGATGACAATCTCTTGTATTATTAATAAACCTCGCCTTGGTGGAAGGAGTAATTCTTTTTATGTTTTAATAGCGAATAGGATTAATGGAAAAAATGGAAGAAAATATCAAATATGTTAGATACATAGTATCTCTTACATACCGATTTCCAAAAAAGAACCGTAATGTACTAATTGAACTTAGCAAAAAATATGTCGACATGTTTAAGCAATACGGTGTCTTACAACATGATATTTATCAACTTGTTAAGCCAGACGATGACAAACAATACTTTACCCATCTAGATAAAGTTGTTTCGGCAAATCTTCAGGATGAAGAGGTATGGATTGAAATAATGCATTATAAGGATAAAAATCATTGGCTTGATACTAGGGCTAAAATGGAAAAAGATATCAAATGTCAACAAGGATGGCAGGAATTTACTAATCTTCTTACACCAGGTTCTATTATTATCTGTGATGAATTTGGTAGATTAAATGAAATAGGATTTGAATAGATATTGACAACAAAAATTTTTGTAAACTTGCCTGTAAAAGATCTTGATAAAACAATCAAGTTTTTTACTCATCTTGGTTTTACATTTAATCCTCAATTCACTGACGAAAATGCTACATGTATGATTATTGGTAACGATTCATTTGTAATGTTCTTAGTAGAAAAATTTTTTAAAGCTTTTATCAATAAAAATATTTGTGATGCTACAAAAGATAATGAGGTAATATTGGCATTATCTGCAGAAAACAGAGAGCAAGTTGATAATATGATAACAAAGGTAATTGAAGCTGGAGGCAAAGAGTATATGAAATCACAAGATTATGGATGGATGTATCATCGTAGTTTTGAAAACATCAATGGACACATTTGGGAACTAGTTTACATGGATGAAAGTTCAGTACCAAAATAGAAGTTACTAATGATATTTTCAATCAGGTATAAAACTAATATTAAAACAGAAAAGGTAAATATTAGTTTCATAAGAGAATTAACCCTTGAATCCTAAAATATTGTTGCATACAGCTGCTGCTGTCTATAGTTTCATAATAGGATCAAAATTTATGTCAAATTTGTTTCAGATCCCCCTAAATCCTTCCTTCTTTACAAAATTAGCGGGTTTGGCATTTGATCTAGAAGGTCCTGAAAGCCATTTATTAACAATCCCACCTGCACCTACAATAACCAGTAATAAAATTGCTGTTGAAATGGCTGAAGTATATTGGATCGCTATTTGTAGGTATGTAAAGTTCGATGAATTTGACACTAATAATATAACTTGGGTTATAAATTTTAAGTTATTAGCAATTTACAAAATTTAATAATTTTTACTACTACCAAATTTTATAAATAATACCAATATCATAACTTAATCATTATACAAAAGTTGTTTGTATAATTATTAATAGGATGTAAGCAATCTGAGCCATTCCAGTCATCCTATTAATTATATTAATTTATTTTTTATTATTGAAATTTTGGGGCGCCGAAAAAATCTTCTAAAAAGATAGATATAAATCAACTATTAAGATTGGATTAATAAAAGATAAATTATTCTAATTTATAAAGTTAATACCAAAAATGGTATTAATTGACTATAGTATGGTATTTAGAATTATATTTATATAATAATATTTTGTATATAACTGTAATATGGTAGAAATAAATCAGAGAGATATAGTAAATTTAATTATTCAGGATGAGTCTAGAGGTGCAACAATTGGTTTCAACGCATTAACTGGCGATACCCCACTTGGATTCATAGAATTGAAACTAACAGCAAAAAACGATACTTCGTATAACCCAATGTTTTCAGCAGCTAGTATTGGATTAGAGAGGAGTGCTAATGTAGGTCATCAAGTTCATATAAGATATGATAGTGGCGATAGGGAACTTGATGAAATAACTTGTACACGGTTAGAACCTTTTTGAAAATTACAGTCAAGAATAACAGTATATCTCAAGAAGTGATTGGAACATAAATGCAGAAATTCACAAATGATATCATTAATAATAAAGTATTTGTTACTACTAAGACATTTTTATATTGCAATACTTGTGGAAAAAGTATTCAGGAAAATCCAATCTTATGTTATATCTTCATAGACTATTTTTGTAGTGAAAAATGCCATGTTGAAAAACATAGAATGTATTTGGAAAAGATTATTGCTGTAGATTAAAATATTCATTTGGTATATTTTAAAGGTTCTATTAAGAGTTATACCAAATAGATTATGTTTTCTAACTACCAACTTTAGCAAGTATATAGTTTTTTCATATTCAAATTGAATTGAATATTTATCTTATAAAATATATTTTTTTAATCTCTATAGATAGCTAAAGTTAACTAATATCAAGAAATCTACCAATTGCTAACAGATAATTGCAAATCCTCTTTTTAGGTCAAATTTGTTTCACATCCCACTGGTCCAATTGTGATATTAGTTCTCTAATTGGATTCACTCGAAAGAAAAAATAAGGTAAATCTAAGAAAATTGAAAATAGAACAAAATTATGAAGAATCTAATGCATATTCATTGTTTGTATTTGGCATCAGATCAAATATTCATTTCCAAACTAGGACAAAATTATTTGTTGTAAAATTCGTTTGCTTCATCTTCCATCTTTTTTAATCTTGAATAATAATCTGGAAATTCATTCAAATGTGCAAGTGCAATTTTACCAGTCACAATCTCGTCGTCATGAGTAACATCCGTGTGTTCGTCTCTTATTCCATGTTCTAATTCCACATCTAAACCCATTCTAAACTGCTCTACGTCGAATTTACTCCAGTCAATACCGATGTACCTCGCCTATTCTTCTGGCGTCTTCTTTGCTAAAATGTTTAGGATTTGACAAATTGTCTGTATTATAGAGGGTTCAGATCATATAACTCTTCTTAATATACACCAATTTGTTTTGATAACAAGAGTAGCATTTGCTCCTAGAAATCAATTGATGAGTTTTCACAGTCATTTATAATCTCCACCAATTACATATGATACTAACTAATAATAATTCGAATTCCAAATATCTAATAATCCTGACTTTGACAAAATACTAAATCTCAATAATGACTCATCATAATAATTGCTTTAATAAAGGCAAAAATTATTGGAAAAAGATAGGTAAAAGATTAATCAAGAGTTTATTGTAGTTACAAATATATTTACATTAACGACGTACACTTTATACAGGTATTATCCCTAAAAAATGTCAATAGCAAATGATATAATCTCTATTACTTACACCTTGGCTTGCATATAATATTTATATAACAGAGAATAAATTTGAGATATCCTGTTTGATAACTTTTCAATTTTGAAATATTAAGTAATTCAAACTTCCATCAGTTATAATATCATTCGTGAAAAAATACAAAATGAAGGATGGGAGCGAGATACCTCCGTGGTCGAATCTATTGAACTAAATTTTTAAGTTAAAAAATGAACTTTATGTACACGGTAACTATAGAGTTGGAATGAACATCCTTTTTACTATGATGTAAGAATATATATTTTCTGTTTTAATCAAATTTTTTTGTACAGCAAAGTTTATAGCTTCGAAATGTTTCAATTAATTTGAATCCATTTTTAGAATCAATATCACAACGGAAACCACTGGCCCCATTGAACTCTGGGTTCCAATCCTATTTTCAGTAGAATTCATCAAGCAATAATAATATGAACTAAAAAATATTCTTTACTTTTTCTAATTATTTATTATTAAAAACAAGAGATAATTTCGAAATTCTAAAAATGAATTTAAAGATTTGTAAAGATCAAGGATTCTATAATTAAGGAGCGTATAATAAGTAGTAACAATTTAACATCAAGAACGATAACAGCATACTGTATCTCATATGGAACAATTGCTAAATACAATCAATATACATGAAAAAGAGATTTAACTTTTGGATTTAATTACCTATTTACTATATATTTTTTAATTAAAAATTAGGTTCTCCTTTAGGGACAGGCTATACTATTTTCTCTCTGTTTTATTATTACTCATAGTGCATATATCTATAGTTCATGATTCTTTTTTACAGTCATTACAAATTCTTCTAACTTTTTCAAAGTTTGTGGATGTAAGTGGTGCTCTATACCCTCAGCATCTTTATTTGCAATATCTTTGTCTACTCCAATCATTTTTAAAAATTCAGCCAATAAACTATGTCTCTGATGAATACTCATGGCAACATCAATACCATGTTGTGTTAGACAAATTCCTCTGTATTTTTCATATTTTAAATAGCCAGTTTCATCTAATCGCTTTACCATTTTAGTTACGCTTGGAGAACTTACGTTGAGATATTGAGAAATGTCTATGGTTGTAGCATAGCCTTTTTGCTGTACCAATTCATAAATGACTTCAAGGTAATCTTCCATTCTATCTGTACGGTATTCTTTTTTTTCCTTCTTGCCGGTATGAGCGTCACGAATGGATTCAAGGCGATTGATGTCCACATCAGAGTCAACTTTCAATTTCCTTAGCAATTAGTATTTACCACCTTTATGTATATTTTAGTTATTATCATTTGTTAGGATGGTATCATCAATGATGTTACATACATTATTGCCATTCCTACTGTAAATCCTGCAAACATAGGTGTACTTAACATAGCCTTTCTGCTTGGTTCACTATTATTTGTTGATGACATCCAAGAAGTAATTGATAATACTACTTGAAATATTGCACCAGCACCTATTGCCAAGAATATTATTGCAGCAAGCGGGGAATAGAGAAACCCTCCAATCCATGCTCCTATTATAGTTGGAACACCAGCTATCAAACCCATTACTATTAGCTTTCGTATTATGACTTTGCCACCACTTTTGGCCATTGGTGCTACTATTGCCAATCCTTCAGTAGTATTGTGTAATGTAAATCCAACTATTAGAAAAGTACTCAGGGTCACTTCTCCCAATAGAACAGCAGCACCTATTGCCAAACCTTCTCCAAAGTTATGTAATCCAATTCCTATTGCAATCATCATTGCTATAGCTAAAGGTTTTGCTAATTGTTGTTGTTGCTGCTGTTGATGTTGATGTTGTTGTTTTTGAGGATTCTGTTGTTGTAGTTGTAGAAGATGAAGATAATTGTAAGTTAGATTTTGAGATATTATTAGCATCAGATTTCATTTTGGCTCGTTCAACAAGTTTTTCAGATGTATATAACAATGACAAGAAAGAAATGATAGTGATCATAGCAATCAATACTTGACCATTAAAAGCTCTTGCAATATTTTCTGCTGCAATTTCATTGCTTTCTACTAGAGCATCTATTCCCAAGAAGACAAGCAATCCTGCAGTAAGACTAAGGAAGAATTTGTACTTGTTCATGCTAAGCCTTTTTATAAAGGGAAACCAGAGAAGACCTATCAGTACAGGTATAACTCCTACATATATGCCAATAATTGCAAAGTATGATGCTTGTTCAATATTTGGAGTTGGTGCTAATGCAGCCGCCTCGACATTCTTGCTAAACCTTGTACCATCAGAGATAGTTACCCCAACTTCATATGGTACTCCTGCGTTCCAAGAAAATGGTACTATAACTTTTGCTTCTGCCAGCCTTGCCAATGTTTTACTTGGTTCTATTGCAGCTGGAATTATTCGATCATTAATGTCTGCCTGTGCAATTTCTATTTCTTCTGGACCAGTATTACGGATAAATGCTATAATTTTATCATTTTGGAATTCTATCTTTTCTATTGTTATTTCAGGCAAAGGTATTCCTTTATTTAATATCGACATACCAGGACCAAAAAGAAATACAAGCATTCCAGAGAGTACGATTAAGGGAATTAATGCGATAACGATCATTTTTTTTCGACCTACCTTCATGTTATTTCTTCTATCTATTCTATTTTCAGACTCCATTTCTCTTAATTACCTCCTTATTATTGTGAAGCTTCTCCATAACTAACTGCTGCAGTAGTAGATTGAGAATCTTTTGTTTTACTTTGTTGCGTAGCAAAAGTATTGTTACTTGTCTCAGCTGGATAGGCAGCTCTTTCACCTTTAGCAAATGCAGCCACATCTGACTCTGTTTGGTCTTCTTTAACCAAGAACAAGCCAGTCCAGCCTTTCTCTGCAAATTCTGTCTTATGAGCATGGAACATATATGGACCTGGATATTTGTAGGAGAATTCGAGTATTGCTCTTTCACCCTGACTAAATGTCACTACATCTGTATACTCATTAGGTGTCAAGCTGGTTCCAGTTCGATAGAGCTGAAATAGATTTGCATGTAAATGAAAATTATTTATTTGATCAAATTCTAGGATATTAACCAAATAAACTCGAATCAATTTGTCCTTTTCAATTTGGATAGGATGGTGCATGTAATAATTTGGAATTCCGTTAACTGTGTAAAAGTTATTTTCAGTATCAAAGTCATTATCATATCCATTCATTACCATAACCATTTCATCTGCTGGAGGTCTTGGTGTTTTAGGATCTACAATATATACACCATAAAGACCCTTGGATATGTGCTCCTCTAAAGGTTGCACATGACAGTGGTAAAGAAACAGACCAAATGGTTCAGCTATAAATTCATAAGTGAAGCGTCCACCAGGAGCAATAATTTCGAATACTCCATCCATTTCAGATTTATGGATGCCATGGAAATGCATAGTGTGAGGTTTTGATCCATTATTTATGAACTTGATTTTAACTATATCACCTTCAGTTGCTCTAATTGTTGGGCCTGGAATTGTTCCGTTAAAAGTCCATGCATCCATAAATACACCTGGTGATACTTCCAGATTCTTGTCTAAAGCTACTATGGTAAATTCTCGTAATGTTGTTCCGTTGTCTGTTGTTGAAACTCTGCCATAATTGAACTCTCGTAGATATTTCATTGGATCTATAGTCAGATCAGACCTCTCATCTGCATTTATTGAATCTAAAACATCACCTGTAGTTCTAATTGTATTGTATCCACTACCATGTCCACCAGTAACTACTGTTTCCCTTGTTGTTGTTTTTTTCTCTTCCTCCTTTGATGATGCATTATTATTATTCTGTGCAATAACTGATGAAAATTCACTAAAGAAAGAAATGGCAAAAGCTGTAGTTAGGCCAGCCATTAAAAGAATAGAAATTAATATGATTTTATAACGTATCATAGGAATAGTAATGTTGGTCTATATAATAAATGTTAGTCTATGCTAACATTATTAACATATACTAAGCATATCAAAAGAATTAGAAAAGGCAGCAAATATTTATATCTGCAATCTTAAAAACCAAATTTTTAGGCCTACGATTCTCTTTTTGGTCCTTTAGGCAGCCTATCTATCAATAATTCATACAGAAGATATTTTACCTTGTCCTAAACCTTCAAAAGTATTACTAGAAAATAGGAAATACAGTTAGTATTATAGTAATTGATGTTGTTTAAGGTATTGACAGTACTAGATTGAAAAGTACTCAAAAGTATTAGCAGCATTAGAAATAATGTAATTACTATTATTAACTAGACATAGCAATATTGTTGATATAATAGTTGATTATCCAATTTAAATATATTTTCATTGTCTATTTTTAAAATTAATTTTATGATTTTCTTCAATCCATGACAAATTATTTCCAATCATATTTACAAAATTTTATATTATGATTTAATATATGCCATAACCTTTCAATGAATATATCAGTAAATAAAACTATAGTGAATTTGGAGTCTTTTCTATTTGTTTCTACCAATGATAATGTTGATAATTTACAATAGGTTAAAAATATAGCATTATTAGAGTAATTTTATTTTAAATTTTTGCTTATATTATATAGAAACGTGATCATCTTAAATTAATGTGATTGTTTAGAAGTTTTGATATTATTTTGTCTCAAATAAGTATATGGAATTGAAAATATATTAAATTTATTCAGATGAATGAAAGTTATTTTTCATTAGTCATTATTATAAAGTTGAAGGTTCAAAATTTTATAGTCATTGTAGTAAAAAGCAAATTCCAAATTTTTCAATAGTTAAAAACATTTTGTGTTTTTCTTTGATATATCAATTCTCACAAATTTATTTGAAGAATGTCCTCTGGAAACTTTGGAAGAAGATCTAACCCATCTATGAATTTAATAGTTCCTTAAATAATTCAGAGGGTCCAGTTTCATAACATGAGATATTAATATTGTTTCTCAATAAATTAATGATGTACTGATATTATTGTCAAAATATGGTAATTCACTACGAATTCCACGGT
Source organism: uncultured Nitrososphaerales archaeon (assembly GCA_963840085.1). Taxonomy (GTDB): domain Archaea; phylum Thermoproteota; class Nitrososphaeria; order Nitrososphaerales; family Nitrososphaeraceae; genus TH1177. Next base: position 307 of record CAWIYT010000262.1, on the reverse strand, counting down.
TTTCATAATAAATAATACAGAATTGACTCATTCCGAAGAATCCTTTATTTTTAGCTCATACACTTATAGTGAGAAGGCAAAAGCAAATAAACTTTTTTCATATTTAGAGCCTTTATTGAATATATCACTTTTAATAAAAATTAGTTTTACCAGGCATTTTGTTCAAAATGCAAAATTTTTCAGTTTTTAGAACTAAATCAAGTTTCGTATTAGGTTAACTGATATTACATGTCCCATATTTAGAAGATTACAAAATAAAGTATCTTTTAAATAAAGAATACCCTCTCCTTTATTTCTAATGATTAAC
>CAWIYT010000261.1:0-9048 GCA_963840085.1 uncultured Nitrososphaerales archaeon | reverse complement strand
GTTTGTAGACAGCACAATATTCATTGATGAATCGTTGGATTTACCATTCTATGAAACTTGCATAGTTCAAAGAACGTACATCGTCTAAATAATTGGGAAGTATTTTTATAAATTTAAATCCATTATCAAGTTCAAATGATAAAACAGGATCCTCTCAAGTTCTCCCCTGGTTACTTTTTCTGCATATTCCAAGGCAGACATTTTATCTGCATAATCACAATAGTTAAACAATCTTCCTCCTGCTATCATTCTTCTTAAATTCATTTTCATAGCCAATTCTTTTCTAGCGTTATAAAGCATTTCCTATACCTTCATGTCTATACTTTGGGTGTGATGAAATATCTGCCCCATAGAGACTATCACCATCATAAGAATGATTATTAAACATACCATTTGCAGTGATATCCAACCATGTGTGTTCTTTATATTCTGGATCAAGAGAAACTATAGAGGTACTTGCTGAACCTACTACTGTTCCATCTGGTTCGACAGCAACAAGTTGCCCTTCAGGAAAAATATTAAGATGACTTTCGAGCTCTTCTGTCTTCCATATATTGTTATATTTTGCAAGAAATGGAAATGATTGCTTTTGTAGATTTGTTATTTTTGGAATATCGCTTTTTATAGTATTTCTAACTTTAACCCCTGTGTGATGAGGATGTAATAATTCGGTCATATTAATAAGCATAAATAAGATTATTCATTTTGCATTATTCACAATAAATATTACTACTATTCGAATAATAATTTGTAAAAGAAAGCCATAGCCTTCTAATGGAATCAATAATCAACCCAATAGTATAATAGGAGACTATGGCTTGTTTTTTGTTATTCTGCTTGTTTTTTGTTATTCTGATTCTTTTTTGTTATTCTGATTCTTTTTTGTTATTCTGATTCTTTTTTGTTATTCTGATTCTTTTTTGTTATTCTGATTCTTTTTTGTAATATACAATATAATCAACATTTTATTTAGCAATTTAGGATAAATTGTCTTATTAATTAAAAGCCATAGCCCTCTATGAGCCAATCAAGCAATGTAATAAAAGAGGGTTATGGCTAATGAAAGATTTGTCTTCCATGGTATATTGATTTTGCTAAATATACTATATAAGACTTGGAGATAAATTAATTGTCATAGTCTGTAATAATTTTCAACTATTTATTTATTAATTAATAACACATCAGCATTTATTTTGCTAACTACTTTCTTTGTCTCTTTAAATATTATTTGTGCTACATAATTATCTATTCCTAGTTTTTCTGCAATATTGGAAGGTTCATCATCTAATATTTTTTCAACTGTAAAACCAGCATCCTGTAAAATCTCTATTAATCCCTTTGAAATATCTACAAGTTCTAATCTTTGATCTTTCTTTTTTGCTATATTTTGTAGAAAATGATGATAATTATGATAATTGTGAAGATTAAGATTATAGTAAATTGGATCTGTTTCTATTTTTGGAGGAATTATTATTGAGTTATTACTATATTTAATATCATAATTAATCTTCATTGTAATAGTATATGGGTTTCAAGATTTATAACACATGTATGTTATTTCTATATAGGTTTCTATTTTTACTATGATAAATAAATAAAAAGCCATAGCCCTCTATTGGAGAAGAAACTTGTATGATAATACCTATTTTTTAGAAGGTCATAACATTGTTTATGCTATATTGTTGGTAACAGTATAACATTATCAAAATATATAACTATACCTGTAATCCTATATCATTCGCTATAGAATAATAGATTTATAAATATATTCTCTTAAATCTTATGGTTGTTTAAATCAACTGTTAGTAAAATATTTTAGAATTACTTATTCAAAAAAGTGAATTAGAAGAATTATATAGAACAATATTCTTTCTTCGTTCATATGATGTTATCAACTCTGGCTAAAAAAAATTCAATTAAAAATACGTTAAAATGGATTTTTAGTGGTGTATGTATATTCTTTATTGCGATGCTAGTTTTTATGGTAATTCATGATACAATGACAGGTGAATCTTCCAATACTGCAGAGTATTGTGCCAAATATGGCTTTTTAGCATCACCTGGTTGTTGGTAATTAAAGGCAACAATTTGAAATTCTCATTCTAAAATTGAGGTATTTTTGTAATTTCTGTTCTGTATGTATTGTACAACTCCTGACATATAGATCAATCCAACAAAAAAACCTTCTTTTAAAATGAAGAATCACTTTAAACATAGCAGAGGAGGATGAAATAGTTAAAATATATTTACATAATTCGGTAATGATATTAAATATGTAATTTATATGGTCAGTTAATAAGTAGGCTTGTAATATGACTTTTGAAATAAGGATTAATACATTTAGTTTAGCATTAGAATTATTTTCTATTCTAGTATTATCTCTATTATTACTATTTGATGATCATCAGATTATTCCCATAAGTGCTCAATCTCCTGAAAATACTAATAAAAAAGAAGATAAAAATGATGTTGGTGGTATAACTACTATAAAAGCCAAAATAAATCTCAATAATATAGATATTAAAAATCATGATCAATTAAAGTTGGTGTCGTATCTTAATGGTGAAGGACAGACTAATTATATCGACTTAAAAGAGAGTAAAGATAAAATAAATCTAAAAGATAATTCTTTGACTGTTAATCTTAAATTTAATAAAAGTAATGATATTTCTCAAGTAATGTTTGACGATGAGTATTACGTATGTGGATATGTAATAGATGATAATAAGTTGACTGCTGCTAATACAAAATCGAATCTTACATTATATGATTGTGATGAAGGGAATATTAGTTTAACTTCTACTGATAAAGATACAGTTAAACTATTTTATACACTTAAAAAATTTAGTGAATCGAATGTACTTTACAAAACTAATAGTCAATCTAGTACAAAAGAAAATCCAAAGGAAGTAAAATTAAGAATAGATGTCCCTATACATGATAACAAAAAGATAAATGATATGTATCTGGTAGCAATGATAAAAGGTGAATATCAGATAAAAACAATTGACGCACAAAATGAAATAGAAAAAGGTGACAAAAAAAGTACCAGTGAAAGACTTTCAATTCCATTTACTTTTGATAGAAATACAGAAGTTGGTCCTATAGAACCAGGCGATATGTTTTTTGGATGTGTTACTTCTGATGAATTTCCTGATCAAAATTCAGACTGTGAAAAAAGAATAATAACGGATTTGTCTAAGCCTGGTCAAGTATGTGCAAGATTGGATAGTGCTTGCAAATAAATATATATATAATAAAATAATGAATAAAAGAAAGAAATATTATTCTATAAACTTAAGGATTTTTCAATTCAAAATTATCCAGTATATTACCTTATCGTCATAGTCATCTATACGAAATTCACCAATAGAGTTTTTCCATTATCTTCTAGTTTTAGATTAAGAATTCATATTCATTCTCACATCATATTTTACTAAATAATCAGGAGTTTCCTCTAAATAACCTAAATCATCGCCTGGCTGTTAGTAATAATATTAATAAAAGAAAAAGAGAGCAAAAAAAAATTACCAAACATAACAAAAAGAAATTCATTTTTTTATAGCGAAAATATTTACGATATTAATGGTTTTCATATTCAATTGTTTACAAAACAAGACATAAAATTTTTTATGAATGATAATTTTGAAATTCAAAATATAATTGAAGGCTAAGAATATCCTGCAAGTTTGTTCTTTGTGTTTTGTTATAAGAATTAAAAAGATTTTATATTATTGATACTGCAATGGTTATTGCTTTGAAATGTGCTGACTGTATTTGTGATATAGAAGAATGTAAAAATAGCCAATCCCCATTTGAATGTCATAATTATATTCTTGATAAATGTTGTTGTTGGGAAAGTTTACACAAATAAAAATATTAAATAACCTAAACTCTTAATTTCGTTAATTTTTTATTTATGTTATGAGATCTTGATAAACTTTTAGTTATTCTAGAAAAATGAGAAGAATAAATTCTATATGTAACTCGCGATATTGTTTCATTGAATCAATAGAGAGAGGATAAACAAGAAATGCATTTTAAGAAAAAGAGATTTTCATCAGAGTTTACAAGCCTCTCAATTTTAGAATATCTCTATCTAAATTCTCAAAATATACCAATATCAAAATATAATATTATTAATAATACACCTCTAATAAAGAAGCAAAGACCAGATAGAGTAAACCTTATAATTTCACTGTTAGAAAGTAATGGGTATATAAAAAAATTAAACACATCTTCAAATTTAACTTTTTACCAAATAACTGAAAAAGGAAAAGAGGCTTATTCAAGTTGGATAAGACATTATCTAGAATATGCAAGAAGTATTTCAGATTTGGAAGGTAATGAATAATATCAATAGATTACATAACATTCGTTGGAAATTGTTCATGTGAATTTAAAGATGGTTTACTCATTAAGATAATTTGGTCTATTTTGACTCTTTTATTATTATTAATTTGGTTTATGAATAGATATGCTTCATCTGATATTTCTTCTCCAATTAAAATTACCAATCCAATATTGTACTGTGTATTAGATACATATTCGCCTAAAGATTTTATAAGATTTTCGACCATTTGTTTATCTACAGTTCCGTCAATTACTTTGATTAATATCATTCCAAATTCATCTAAGGCCTTCTTAAGTCTACTATTAGAAGGAAGTTTGTCAGCAATCATTGCAACATCGAATATAGTATTTTTGTCAATTGATACATCTAAGAATTCTGTTAAATCTGATTTAGTAGATTCCCTATATTCTTTAAAAGGTTCAGTTATTTGTCCAATTGATAATACTACTGCCTTTAAGGCTTCTTCTTTACTTCTGTTTGCCATTATGATTTTCATAGATGTTGCTATAGTGTTTTTCTCAAACATATCATTCCACTTATCAAGCACTTTTCTTGATTTTATAACCAAACTAATCAATGGTGCTAATAATAATAAAAGTATAATTGAGAGAAGAACATCAACATGATAATCAACATCCTCTGAATAAAAATAGTCCAAAATACCGCTAATATTAAGTATGGACAAGACTGTGATTGATACAATTATAGCCATAACTACATATAGATTCTTTTCAACTGAATGAATTAATTTTGCAGATGTAATACCAAATCTAGTAGTAAGTATTAAGGACTGGTGAGAATTATAAATATCATTAAAATTTTCAAAATTTTCTTCTTTACCAGACATCTTATATGATTAATAATTCTCAGATATAAAACTGCAATCATAACTTAGTTATGATCACTCATAACTTATTTAATACTGAATTAATATAGTTTTAAAATTTATGTATGAATATGATAATGAGATTTTTTACTTTATACATAATGACTGCATCGATACTGGGATTTTCATTAGTTTATTTCGATTATCCTCTTTTAGAAAAGACAGGAACAAGTTTTTTAGTATTTGGTATTGAAACTGAACACGAGACACAAGAAGAACATGCAATGGAAGAGAATATGAATGTGGAGAATGGTTTTTCACCTGCTCATTCAAATTCGCAAGTAAAAGTAATTAACAATTCCCAAGTTAGTGATCTTTCGCTATTAGGTCTTAGAAGTATAGGCTCTCCAGTTTATGGAAATCTTTCTGCTCCAATTACCATAGTAGAATTTAGTGACTTTCAATGTCATTTTTGTGGTAGATTTGCAAAACAAACCGAACCATTGCTGAATTCAACATACTTTCAAACAGGTAAAGTAAACTTTGTGTTTAAGCATTTTGTGACTCATGGTTCTGACTCCTTTAATGCTGCCCTTGCTTCTCAATGTATAAATGATCAAGGAAAGTTTTGGAACTATTATAACAAACTTTACTTGAATCAAGGAGAAGAAAATTCTGGATGGGTTAGTGTTGAAAATTTGAAAAAATTTGCTACTGAAATATCTGGAATAGATAAACAAAAGTTTAATTCTTGTCTTGACAATCAAAAATACAAATCTTTAGTTGAAAGTGATACGCAATTTGCATTTGGATCAGGCTATCAGGGAACACCTACTTTAATAATTGAAAACAGTGACGGGACCGATCAAGAGGTATTGGTGGGAGCATATCCTTTCCCATCACTTCAAGTAATAATTGATAAGAAATTATCATTAGAAAGGTAACTTTTAAATGAGAGATAAAAAGATAAACCCATCATCAATAATTACTAGTCAAAATTCTCTTATTCTTTCCTTCAAGATGGTCTTTTCAAGTTGGTTGTATGTATTAATAGCGGGAATAGTAGCATCTGTATTCTGGATTCTCTTTAATATATTTGACCAATTGTTATTTTTTTCACCAATAGTAATATTTTATCTTCCAGATGATGCAATTGTAAGTTTTATTATTTCAAATATAACGGCTATTCTTTTAGGCATAATAATTAGCATGAATGTATATGTTTTCAAACATTCAAAACTAAGAATAAATTTTACTTCACTTTTTTCATGGTCGAGTATAAGCGTAATTTCCAGTGCTTGTGCTAGTTGTTCTTCAATTGGACTATTACTTGTTACTACATTGGGTGGAATAGGTGTATCTGCATTAACTTTCTTATCAAATTATCAGATAACTCTTAGATTAGTTTCTATAATGCTTTTAATTTGGGCTTATTATTCAATTAGTAACAAATTAACTAAAAGTTGTCCAATTAATTATAATAATGAAGGAAATAAAGTATAATTAAAAAGCAATTTTGAAGTAGATGTTATTTTAATAAGATTAAAGTATTATTTTGTTCATTCTCATCATTGCAATCACAACTATTACAAGATTCTGATTTTATTCCATTATCCCAGAATTATTTGAAGAAATGTTACAATCGTCATACAAATATTCAACTGCAATAAATGCTAAAGGTGAAGAATTTTCAACAGATCCATTGATAATGTTTTTGTTGTTAGAACAATATAAAATAAGAATGAATTTCTTCACACAATAAAATTTTTTTCTTTATATTCTATATCAAACTAATTCTACAATACAATATCCACAATAACGATATGAAGTATTATCATATTTACGGTTAAAACTAGGACACGAATTCTTCTTTGGATTAAAATCACTCCAATCTAATGTTCTTCTACATTTAAAACAAACTTTAGGTCTATTGTTTTCTTCAACAGGAATTGTACAGTCACAATTATTGCATATGTAATACCTGATGTTACTTTGTTTTAAAATTTCAGTTGTGTTTAGTAGTGCAATCCACATTGTTTGTTCAACACTTTTTCCTTGTGAAACTATACTTCTTTTTTCAGACATCTAAAATGAGAGAATAAAAAACTTTATTGATAAATCTTTCGTTAATTATGCCTTGTTGCGCAACTCATCATTCCTAACACATTTAGCTAACCTATTTTAGTCATATTATGTGAGAAATTGGAAGAAATACAATGAATCTCTGGTAAAGAGAGGAGAGATATTACTTGATTTTGATGTTATAGATAACTGGGATAATGAACTAGAAGAGATGAATAAGGACAAGGAAGGCAGAAAATTTGTATATCCAGATTCATTTATCAAATTATTGGGGTACATGAGGGCATACTTTCATTTACCATACAGACAAACAGAAGGTGTAGTACCAGCTCACATGCTGTAAATACGTTACCATCAATTCCAGATTATAGCAGGATTTGCAGAAGAATAAACAGGCTAAATATCAAGATTTCTGATGATGATAAATCTAGTTTACATGATGACTATTTTGTAATAGCAATTGATTCTACTGGAATCAAAGTATCAAACAGAGGGGAATGGATTAGGCACAAATGGAAAGTAAAAAGAGGATATCTTAAGATACATCTAGCAGTTGATATCAAGAAGAAAATGGTACTATCACTAAAAGTAACCAGTGAACAAGTACATGATGGAAAAATATTACCCGAATTAGTGGATGATATAATAATAAAACAGAACAAAGTAGTTGAAACTGCTATCATTGATGGTTCCTATGACAGTAACAATAATTTTCAATTTCTATCATTTAAGGGAATCCAACCAGCAATTAAGGTAAGAAAGAATGCCAAGTATAGAAAGAAGATCAATAACTATCTCAGAAACAAGAATGTACAATCACAGAAAACTAATCTAGAAGAATGGAAGAATAGCGTAAGATATGGTCAGAGATGGATTGTAGAAACTGTTTTTTCCTGCATAAAGAGGATGTTTGGTAGAGAATATGTTACTGCTATCAGATTTGAGAACATGATAAAGGAGATAATACTGAAAGCATCTTTATATAACTTGTTTCAGAGTCTAACTATTACATAATTTTTACCTTAGTAACAGAAAATAGATGATTATCTAAATGAGTTACGCAACATAGCAATAAAAGATAATACTACTAAATATCAATGGTAAATACTAATAATAGAATTATTTCATCTACTACTATTGTTGTTGCTTTAATTGCAATTATAATGGTAGTTACTAGTAGTAGTGGCGGATAGTTTTTTACTTTTAATGAGATGGTATATGGTCAATCTAGTACGAATATTACTACAACAGGAAATACATCAAACAATTCTCCTCTACTTCCTGTTCTTTTAATACATGGCTATATGGAAGATGCTACTGTTTGGAATAAATGGGTAGATTTGCTCAAAAAGATGGCATTTCTGCTGCTTATCCTATAACTTTTAAACAATTTGATGATAAATGTGGGTCAGCTGCAGAACATGCAAAAGAATTATCAAATATAATTGGACAAATCAAAGATGAAACAGGACAAAACAAGGTGAAAATAGTGAGTCATAGCAAAGGAGGATTGGATGCAATAGTATACTTGGCTAACAATACAAAGGATGTTGCAAATCTTGTAATGATTGGAACACCAAATGCAGGCTCTCCTTTAGCAGAGTCAAGCGAAGTTTGTACTCCTGCTGTATATGATTTAAGACCTGGTGCAGCAGCTACTGAAGTAAAAATGAATCCAAACACAAAATACTATACTATTGCAGGTGATTGGAATCCTAAATCAGGAAACTGTCAGCTAACACCGGCCCTACCTAGGGAACAATCAGGATTCTCTAAACTTCCCAAA
>CAWIYT010000260.1:0-50702 GCA_963840085.1 uncultured Nitrososphaerales archaeon | reverse complement strand
CTTGTTGCGCAACTCATCATTCCTAACACATTTAACTAACCTATTTTAGTCATATCATGTGAACTGGAAGAAATACAATGAATCTCTTGTTAAACGTGGTGAGATATTACTTGATTTTGATGTTATCGATAACTGGGATTCTGAACTAGAGAAGATGAATGAAGGCAAAGAAGGTAGAAAATTCGTATATCCCGATTCATTTATCAAATTACTTGGCTACATGAGAGCATACTTTCATTTACCATACAGACAAACTGAAGGCGTAGTACGAGCACATGCTGCAAATACGTTACCATCATCAATTCCAGATTATAGCAGGATTTGTAGAAGAATAAACAGATTAAATATCAAGATTTCTGATAATGATAAGTCTAATTTATATGATGATAACTTTGTAATTGCAATTGATTCTACTGGTGTTAAAGTTACAAACAGAGGAGAATGGATTAGACATAAGTGGAATGTCAAGAGAGGCTATCTAAAGATACATGTTGCCGTAGATATCAAACGAAAGAGAATATTATCATTACAAGTAACCAGCAGTGAACAAGTACATGATGGAAAAGTACTACCCAAATTAGTAGATGATATTACAATAAAGAATAACAAGATAATAGATATGACTATCGCAGATAGTGCCTATGATAGTAACAATAATTTTCAATTTCTATCATTCAAGGGAATTAATCCTGCAATAAAAGTCAGAAAGAATTCCAGATGCAGAAAGACCAATCATTACCAGAGAAACAAGACGGTGAAAATGCAGAAAAATAATTTACAGAATTGGAAGAATAGCGTTCACTATGGTCAGCGATGGATTGCAGAAACTGTCTTCTCCTGTATGAAGAGAATGTTTGGAGAATATGTTACTGCTATCAGGTTTGAGAACATGATAAAAGAAATGATACTGAAAGCATCGTTATATAACTTGTTTCAGAGTCTAACTGTTACATAATTATCAATCTCAGTAGGATAGATTTGATTATCTAGATGAGTTGCGCAACAAAGCATTACTTTTACAACTTCAGCAGGTATCTTTTACATGGCTGATAGTAGTGGAATTTTTGGACAGAAGCTGCTGAAGCAAAGTATAAAACACAGAAATCAAATTAAATTTTTTTATACAATATTCTTTACCTCTTTTTTACTTTTGACCTTCCTAAAGAAGACTCGTATGATTTTTCGGCATCTAAAAACGGTATCATATATATTCCAGTTTAAGGAGTAAGGTTTCAAAATAATAAAATAATATAAATTATCAATTCTTTTATTTTTATGTTTTTAGCAGTATATTTATTTGAATCTTGTAGGATATTGTAGTAGCCTAGAATGAGAATAAAATAATAATGACAATGTCTTTATCCTTAGAAACAATGTTTGTAGAAATGAATTAAGTAAATGAATAAAAATTTGAGACACTATTAACAATATCTATTCGAGATATTTTTTACAAATGATGAAATGTAAATGATGACAGTGGAAACTAATTGATAACATATGAAAACAATGTTGACCATTTAAGTACTTTTTTTTAAAGGTAATATTGTAGGAATGTCTAACATTCTTTTGAACAAATTTGAAAAAGAAAAAAGAGTTATAGAATTACATTTAGAAGGTAAAACCATCAGAGAAATTGCAAAAGAAGTACAAATATCATTTAGAGATATTTCCAACATGATAAAAGGATATAGTAAAAAAATAAGACTAAAATCTAAACAAAAAGAAAATAATCATTCTAATCAAATAAAAAAACTATCCCAAAGTAGCCAAGCTTTTAAGCTATTTAGTAAAGGTAAAAAACCTATTGATGTTGCAATTGAATTAGATTTCATAGCTGAAAAAGCTGAGAAATTATGGTCTCAATTTTTAAAATTAAAAAGAATGGATGATTGTTATGAATTCTATCAGGAATGTCAATATGATTTACCAGTATTATTATCAATAAACAATTTTATGAAAAAAATATAATGTCCATATAAAAGATATTACAAATATTTTGAGAGGCAAAAGACATCTCAAAGTTACAATTAACTCGTTCAATCCTTAAATATGAAATAACAAAATTAGAAAAAAGTAAAAATAATCATCAACATTCTCAAAATGACCAATATTATCCACCAAAACCAATTAACTGAGATTATCAATATACAAATAATCAATTCTAACTTTATTTAAAACAGACATATTACTAGTATCTTTCAAATCTCAAACAGGAAATAATTATAATGATAATAAGTCAAACAGATAAAAAGTGTTATCCAGGTTGGTAAATGAATCTGTTACCTATCTATAAAAATACAACAATTAAGAATTTAATCATGACATTAATTGTCTTAAGTGTCTTAACTATATTCTCTATTGTTATTAGTATTTATTTTATTATTATTATTATTATCTTTGGGCCACTTCCTATAATAATAAGGATTTTTTCTATAATTAAGAAAACAGTCAGATTTGATAATTTTTAAAAGTTCTTCTTTATCTTTGATATGAATTCCAAAATCAATTATGGCAATATGTGGATCCTTAATATTTACCTTTTCTTTGTAATCTAAAATATTTTCAAGGCGTAAATCTAAATGAAATACATTTTGTTTGTGTGAATTGGACATAGCATATGATATTTGTAAGGCTATTGATAGTATAATTAACAATTTTTTCTTTTCATCTTTTATTCTGCTTTTTATTATCCATTTTCGTAAGTTACCTCCATTAATGAATTCACTATACAAAAGAGGAATACCTTCTGAATCTTTTCTATAATAAAAAAAATTAGCAATATTGAGATGTTTATTTAATATTAACCATGCAGAAACCTCTTGTTGTAAAAATTCATAGTAATTTTGATTTAAGGTATTTGTCTTTTTTACAGCCATATAAGTATCTGAATCTAGATCATAAACTATAGATATAATACCCATGCCACCAGTTGCATATTTTTTTCACACAATAGTTAATAGAACCAAATATTATAGTCCAAAAAATTCATTTGCTATTATTTCTGCTAAATCTACTGTAGGAGTGGCTTCAATGGTTATAACATCCTTCTGAAATTTTATAGTAATATCATTAAAAATAGCTCTAAACATAGAATATTTTTTACCCTCTTTTGTTTCTTGTATACTATCAATGATGACTAATTTGTTGTCCAGCATCCAATTTATTTTTCTATAAAACGAAGTATGAGGAATTTTAGTATATCTTAATATCTCATGAGCGGATACTGGTTTTTCTTTTATGATTTTAAAGATATCTCTTGACTCTTCGTCTGCTAATACTGTTAGAATGAGATTTACCATTTTTTTATCACTTATGATCATATTATAACAAGAATTTTTATTATTGTTACATATTATAGTTTGTTTTAGTGATACATATTCCCAAAACTGGGATTTAATCTGTTGCTAAAAAGTCATGTAAATACATTGATTGAGAATTATAGGAAACTACAATTTATCTTTTTGACAAGTATCCATGATAGACAAAGTTTTAGCTTTGTGTATGAGAATATTGTTATCTGATTATATATAATTCTATTACCGAAAATGAAAGATTTTTGGGGGGTTGTTGCTTAATTCAGTTTAACAGATGGTAAATAGAATTTCATGATTTTGTTTTAGCTTAGAAAGGGTATGTTCCCTTGTGAGTACCAAACACAAGAGGAAGGATAGTTACTGGTTGTATTACCATCTAGCGCATACCCTAGAACGTGATACGGTTATTGAAAATATAGTTTATTTGGTCAAGGAAAATCCGCCTCCTGCATGCTCAAAGAATGTCAGCAGCAGTAGCAGCAGCAGAGGGAGAAAACCAGTACACTCATGGGAGAAACTTGTTTGTATCTGTATTTTGATGGTTGTATTTGGTTTGACTTATCGTGATATGCAGAATACAGTACCATCATTGAATTTACCATGGAATAACGATGAACCATATCCAGACCATACTTGGATAGCACGTACATTCAAAAAGATACCGTTAAAGTATCTTGAAGATATTCTAACCAGGTCAGCCTATTTGTGTCTGCAAGAATCAGGATCTAAGAAAGAAGGATTATTGCTGCTGGCTTCAGATAGCACCGGTATAGAAACAGACAGATACGATTATGAAGTACGACCAGTCAAGAGAAAGAAGAAATTTGAATTAATAAAAGTAAAACAGTATCTGAAATGGCATATAATAGTTGTATTTGACCATCTTGTGATACTGAGTGTATAAGAACAACGAACAAGAATACACATGACTCCCCGGTACTCAGAACAATGTTAAACAGACTGAAGAAATGTGGTGTAATTGTAACCTTCTGGCAGGATCTACATTCAATGCTGACAGTGGCTACGATGGTGAAAACAACTACAAGTCAATCTTTATGATGAATATGTTTCCAAATATTAGGCAGAGGATAAATGCTAGGAACAAAGGTAGGAACAGGAAGTACAGAAAGAAGGCTTCAGAGATATTTAACCTATCACAATATCATTACAGGGGATTAATAGAAGGAATATTTGGAGCTGAGGAAACAGCACATCATCATCAGTATATTGCAAATTCAGATTAAAGAATAACCAGAAAAGATTTGGATTGATAATGGGTATAGGATGGAACTTGGGTGTTCTAAACAGATTGCAATGCGCAAAAAGACTAGAAATAAAGATGACACCGTATGTTATATCGTCGAATTAGGCAACAACCCCGATTTTTGGTACTAACTTTATTAATTAGATTGTTTTAATTTTTATTAATCCGATCTTAATATTTTATTTCTATCTTTTTCAGAAAATTTTTTTTTCGGCGCCGAAGAAATTGTGCTATAGAAAATTAATAAATAAATAAAAAGGAATGAATAGTTTTAGATCTTTTTCTTTTCTTTGTAAAGAATATCTATCTGATTGTGGAGCGTATTCTTGTGCTGTAAAAGGATTTCATATACAGTCCAATTATCCTCTACATCTTCAATAACTGAAGCCAATTTGTTCATGGCTACTCTTATGGCAATAATAGCTTTATCAAATGATTTTTGTGTTTTTGTATCTATATCAATTATTTTAGTTTGAAAGTCCAAGATATCATAAGGATTATCAGAGTTTTTCATTTCAGTCTTTAACTCTCGGACTTGTCTGGATGATAGTTTTCGTTTTTTTATCAACTCGGCTAACTTTGATTGTTGTTCTTTTTCTTTTAATGGAAGCAATTCATCTCCAATACTTACACTTAAGCTACCTGCAGAAAGAGATTCAACAACATCTGCTGGTAGATCAAGCAATCTTATTCGTTTATCTACATAACTAACACTTTTTCCTAACCTAATGGCTAAATCAGATATTCCACCCCATCCATAATTGGTAACATAGTCTTGGAATGCACGGGCTTCTTCTATTGGATTGAGATTTTTAGAATGAATATTTTCTATTAATGATACCTCGAATGCATCCTTATCATCCAATTCTACTACGTGAGAAAGAATTTTTCTCCAGCCAAGCATTTTACAGGCATTATATCTTCTAGAGCCTGCAACTATTTCATATCCTCCACTATCTTCAATCATTCTAACAATAATAGGATGTAAAAGTCCTTTTTCATTTATAGAGTAGCATAATTCATGTAGATCTTCATTGATATTACGTCGATAAGAATATCTGGATGGTTTAATTTTTGAAATATCAATATTATCTAAAAGTCCATTTATGCTATTTGAGGTAGAATGGATTTTTTGCATACATGATATTCTTGCGTAAAGTATATAACCTTTTTCAATTTACCTCATTATAGTCAATAAATCCCATTTTTGGTACTAAATTACTACAAAAAAACTTTTTCAATTTACCTCATTATAGTCAATAAATCCCATTTTTGGTACTAACTTTATTAATTA
Organism: uncultured Nitrososphaerales archaeon; assembly: GCA_963840085.1. GTDB lineage: Archaea > Thermoproteota > Nitrososphaeria > Nitrososphaerales > Nitrososphaeraceae > TH1177. Next base: position 44,830 of record CAWIYT010000260.1, on the reverse strand, counting down.
GATTGTTTTATCTTTTATTAATCCGGTCTTAATATTTTATTTCTATCTTTTTCAGAAAATTTTTTTTCGGCGCCGAAAATCTTCAAACAGATCTAATAAGAAGGGATGAAATATAAAAAAAGATTAAGTTCATCTCTAGACATAGTGACTTTTTAACTCACAAGCCTAAACTCGAATTTAAAGCTTAAGGTATCTAGAATACAATAGATCTATTTACTGTAGTCCTAAACTCCACCTCGCCACAGGATACATGAACAACATAAGTTAATAAATGAAAAATATTACAAGATGAGAGAAATATTATCTCGGATACCGACAGTACTCAAGAAGTACATATCTATATTCCTCTTCTCATGCATAATTCCTTATTATAGATTTAGAAAATTACACTTTTTTTATCTAAAAACACTATTATTCATATCATTCACGGGACTGGAATTATTATAATTTGATTCAATTTTTGGCTGTGTTAATTTAAGATAAATTTACCACCTCTTCTTGCAACTGAATAATGAAATCATTCTTGTATATTGTATCATTATACATGGATACAAAGAATTGTATCCAGTTATGTACATGTAATAAGTTACATTCATCTTTTTGCATACATGGATAGAGTAATCATCAAAATTTTCTATTCTGTCTTTGAAATACTGGTTGACTCGTTCTATCAAACTTTTCTCAAATGGTGAGTGTAGATAGTGTTTTAATCCAATTACTTCACATGCTTCATCATACCATGTACCTCCATCTGTGTATACAATATGTTTTCCATACTTTTGAACTAAAGATCTGATGAATTTTTCAGCAATCAGCATATTTCTCTCTTCTGAGATGTAGATTCCAAGCACAGAACTGTGTATTGGTTCAATACATATCCATAGCCAGAAATGCTGGTTACCAATTTGAATAACTGTTTCATCTATGATAAAGGCAGATACTCTTTTTCTTTTTGTTGTAGATTTGGCATGAACCAAATCTTTGAATCCAATTCCATACAGATACGTAACTTCTTTGTCTATCTTTAAAGAGTATTAATGCTTTAGACGTATTTCTTAAACTCAACCCAAGAAAATACAGATACCGAGAATACATTACTATAATTGAGGATGTTTTATTTCTTTCAAACCTAATTTTCATATAATAAATAGAATGTTCTTAGCTATAGCTTTTGCTGCTTAAATTAAGAGCCGAAAAAATATGCAATAGGTGGCATGGGTATTATACCTATAGTTTATGATCTAGATTCAGATACTTATATGGCTGTAAAAAAGACAAATACCTTAAATCAAAATTACTATGAATTTTTACAACAAGAGGCTTCTGCACGGTTAATATTAAATAAACATCCCAATATTGCTAATTTTTTTATTATAGAAAAGATTCAGAAGGTATTCCTCTTTTGTATAGTGAATTCATTAATAGAGGTAACTTACGAAAATGGATAATAAAAAGCAGAATAAAAGATGAAAAGAAAAAATTGTTAATTATACTATCAATAGCCTTACAAATACCATATACTATGTCCAATTCACATAAACAAAATGTGTTTTATTTAGATTTACGCCTTGAAAATATTTTAGTTTACAAAGAAAAGGTAAATAATGAGGATCCACATATTGCCATAATTGATTTTGGAATTCAAATCAAAGATAAAGAAGATAAAGAAGTATATGTACTTCTTTTGCAATTTCTCTGATGGTTTTACCTTTTAAATGTAATTCTATAACTCTTTTTTCTTTTTCAAATTTGTTCAAAGGAATGTTAGACAATCCTACAATATTACCTTTAAAAAAAAGTACTTAAATGGTCAACATTGTTTTCATATGTTATCAATTAGTTTCCACTGTTATCATTTACATTTCATCATTCGTAAAAAATATCTCAAATAGATATTGTTAATAGTGTCTCAAATTTTATTCATTTACTTAATTCATTTCTACAAACATTGTTTCTAAGGATAAAGACATTGTCATTATTATTTTATTCTCATTCTAAGTTAAGTATCATATTTTAGGCCAACAACCAAAACATCTTAGATACCGTCTTACATTACATAATAGATTATTTTCTGTTTCGTAGTTGTAATTGGCACATACATCTTTCTTGAGATTCCTGTTTACTCTTGTTTCTACTGGATTCAGGAATGGTGCATGTGTTGGTAGAAATAGTACAGTTAGCCAGTATGACTGTCTTTCCATATAGTGTTTTGTCTTTTTGCTTACATGAAATGATGCATTGTCTATTACAAGTATGAACCTCTTGATACTTCTCTTTAGTACATATCTCTTGATGCTGTTTAGATGGTTTATGAAATCATTGCTGTTTCTTGTCTTGCTTGTATTGAATTTGATTCCATTTAGGGGATAAAGAAGTGTTATGAATACATTGACTTTATCGTTAGATCCTTTATGGAGTATCTTTTGCTGTTCCCCTCTTCTCATCATGTATGTTCTGGTTATGTATGGTTGAAGATGTAACCACGTTTCATCTTCAAATCCCAGTAGAATTTTTTTTTAAAAAGAGCAGATGATACTTTTTTGTATCTGTCTATCCTGTTCTTCTTTTCCTCATAATCGATGCCTTTCTCCAGTTCAAGTTTTGGTTGTTTGTATACTATACCCATATCTTGAATTATTCTCCATCATGTTTGCATGGGACTGACATTCATTTCCAGTAATGTTGAGAGATATGTAGCTAAAAGCCTAATACTCCAGCAGGTATTCTTGAGATAGCCAAATGTATGGGGTGATTTGTTCAATACTATGTCTTTTACCATCTCTTTGTTTTTGTGAGTAGATATTACTGGTTTTCTACCTCCATTCTTTCTCTTTTATTTCTTATACCATCCAAACCGTATTTTCTGTAATTGTTAATCCAGTCATACACATTACGGTAATTTACACCAAGGTTTTTGGCTATTGTTCTGTAAGTACTCCTTCTTCATCTTTTGTTTTATAGCAGATGCTCTTCTTCTGTATTCCTCTTTGTCACGAGTACTCTTCATGAATGAAAATAATTCCTTTTTCTGTACAGTAGATAATTCTAGTCTAACAGGGTTATTTGGCACATATTGAAAGATGTATAACAAAGCTAAATCCATTTCTATATTTATGCTAAATGGATAGAACAATGTTGATAAAAGATTAGAGACTTAACTTATCAGCCATGTAAAAGATACCTACTGAAGTTGTAAAAGTAATATAAAGAGAAGTGAGATAGCGAAAATTGTATTGTAACGAAATTTTATGATTATTTTTCTATTATGTTGAAAGTGATACTCCTTGCAAATTAGGTATAATCTCCATATATGTTAGCATCCTGTATCCTTGATCTTTTAACTCGCATATCATCTCTTTTTGTTCTTTCAATGCCTGATGCGGGTCTCGTGGATGCAAGGCAATTCTGACAATCTGTGGTTCTTCTTCCATTAAAAGTTTGAAACGTCTTTCATCTTTACCAACATTTATAATATTCTTTTCTGGATATCCAGTAGAATCCCAATTTAAAACCTTTGGAACTTTTATTTTCCTAAATGCCTTATCAGAAAGTAATATAAATTCTTCTTGTATTTCTGTTAAGATAAATCCTAGCTTTTCTAATACCTTAATAGAGCTATCATTTAACTTCCAAGCTGGTGGTACAAAGACATTAGGCTTTATTCCTATCTCTTGAAATATCTCGAGGCCTGCACGTATTTCCTCTTCTGCAGCTGCTTTTGTTACTGCATGAAAATCATCAAACTTTCCATTTCTATCCTCATGATAAAGACCATGTAAAGCAATTTCGCATCGTCTGCATGATTTTATTCTGTCTACAAATTCAGGAAATCTAGGAAGATCTTGCTTTTCGTTAAAGAATGGAATCAATGCAATATTATAATTTATATCTAGTCCCTCAATCTCCTCAGTAAACTTAAATATCTTTGAGGAAAAAGCAGGGCATGCATCATGTATTGTAACTACTGCTAATGGTACATCTAATTGTTTCTTATCTGGTAAAATAGACATATCCTATGATATTCTACAAATATATATATATCAATTTCAAAGCAAGTTTTGTGTTATTGTTATTGTATATTCCAAATATCTCATACTATCTACAGGATTTCACTTTAGACTTGGTAGTACTATCTATCAACAAGTCTATCAATATTTAAAAATTTAAATAAGTATCCTTGTTGTAATTTATTAGACTCTTATTTTTGCACCGCTATCAGTATTACTCCCAATGTAATAGTTGTTTAGAGAAAGTTACCAATGTCTATATATGTAAATATAATAGTTGTTGAATTAATATTTTATAGAACTATAAATATTCACTATATGTTTTTATATATTACGGTTTATTTATCTTTCCCTATTATTTTTAATATCTCTTTTTTCCATTTGTTCTTTTCTTTTTCTTGTTGCGATAAATCGTTCCATTTATTATATGCCTTATTATATCTGATAGACCATTCTTGACAACTATTATTTTGTTCAGCATTTGGTGTATCCAATAACTTTTTTTTAGAATTAGTTGTAGTCATCATTTCTTCTTCTTCCTCTCTAATCTGTAATTCCTTCACATTGGATATTTTAGATAGATATTGTTTATCATCTCTATTAACCAAATACTCTTGTATTACTGGATTGTCTATATCACGCCAAATAATTAATCCATCAGCAGAATTGGATGCCATTGATAAAGTGGCTTGTATAAGGCGGTCTGTCGGAGGATTATACCCTTGTCTAGAATAGTTATATGTTATAGTAGGATAGACAACATATCTAATAGGCTTTTCAAAAATTTCTCTAAATATAGTAAATTCTTTTTTTAAAATAGAAACATTGTAATAACATCCACTGGCTACAATGAATCCATCTGTAAAATCATTATATTTTGTGGCTACTTTGTCAGTTCGCTTACCTTCAAAATATATTGTTGGATAAAACTTAACATCTTTGTCTTTATCTTCAAGTGCTTTAATGAGCTTAGAATATTCCATAAAATCAATATTATTTACAAATTTTGTTTCATCTCTTGTACTTATCCAATTAAAATCATCTATAGTAAATCCTTCAAATAGTTTTGGATATTTCTTTTCAAGAGAATTAAAATATTTTATCCATCCCTTCCAATCATAATTTGTATCCGAATCACCCTCTGAAGGAGGACGAAGAATAATTATTATTTTTAGATTGGTTTCCTGTGCAGATTTTAATAATTCTTCAGTTAATTTTGCATATTCATGGTCTTCAAAGTTATTCATGGAAAAATAGTATTCATGAAAGCCTTGATTAAGAAGACTATATATTGCATTTGTTTGCTCTTCTCCTTTCAAATGTTGAAGAACAAGACTATTATTTATAGGAGCCCAGGCACCTACAACAACATCATTATCATTATCAACGAGATTTCGATTTATTGAAATAGTTGGATTATTGCTGTCATTATCTCTATTTTCAATATCATTTTCTGCATTTATATTTTGTATCAAATCATAGTCATCTGTATTAGTTAATATCAATAATAACTGTGAATTGTTTACTATAAAATCCAATATAGAGAATAGAAACGTATAAAGTTGAGAAGACAAATGGAAGAATAAAAAAAATCCTAAAATTATCAATAAAGATATAAACAAGATTAAAAAATTAGTTAAAAACAAGGAGGAATATTAGTTATTCTCTTGAATATATATATTTTAATTGCTTAAACCAATTTAATACACCGACTAAATTACAATTAAAATAAATTTCTAGATATGTTAAGATAATAATCTATTAAATAATTTGTTTTTTAAATAAATTATAATTATTAATTTGATTAAAGAGTGGGATGCAGATGAAGAGGCCAAAGATGCAAAAACGTATCAAACTAGAGAAGACGGACTAAAGACACTAAATCATATAATAAAAAAATATATAGGAACAAAGGAAGACAAAAAAAATTAAACCATCAAAACAAACTGACAAAGAAGTTTTAGATTTATTCTTCTATACCTTATTATTTAATAAGGAATTCCATTAGTTTGCATTAGATAATTATAGAGTTTTAATTGAATATGATGAGAAAAAGAATGTACTAGATATTCCGAAATTAAAGTATTGATTAATTAATTTATTAGTAGAATTAACTCAAACATAAAAAAAACAATATTCAAATTTGGGTATGAAAAACTGAATAAAATAATAAATAGGATTTCTGCGAAAATATAATTACTTCAATATATTTTTTTGTTGAAGCTGTCATAAATAGGCAAATCAACGAACCACTATTATTGTTAGTCTGGACTTTTTAATTAATCAATCATCTCAGTTTATTCCTATCTATCTATCTCAGACTATGGCAATAAAAATTAATTAAATTACTATAACAAAAATAAGTATTAAATAGCATAGATACAATATTTTTCTATCTATAATTCCACTAAACAACTACATTGACTAAACTTGGATAGTAAAGCAAACAAAAAAAGGATGATGCCATTCTGCCATAGCCTTCTATCTGTCTTGTAGTAGGCTTAGTATCTAGAGGGCTATGGCTTTTTTTACTAATTATTGTAATATAAAGAACTAGAATTTGTCATCATAGGAAATAGATTTTGATATACTTTCATTCACGGCATTAATTAATTTAAATATCGATACACGCTTTTTAAGAATATTAAATTTATAATTACATTTCAAGTCAACAAAATAATCACTCATTATGATTACATTTAGTTTTGGATTTATTTCTGAGTTTGGTACTAAGAAATAACCCATTCATATCTGGCATTTTGTCATCGATAATTACTAAGGAATATTTATTTGGGTTTTCTCTAATGTGTTGATATGCCAAAAATGGGTCAGAGAAACTAGAAACATCATAGCCACTCATCTTTAAAGCCTCGCTAAATATATTCAGTAAATCTAAATCGTCATTAATTATGGCTATGGATTTAGTAAACATTCTAGAGTATAGATTAAACCTAAAAAATATATTTAAATATGTTTTGATTTTCTTTTTTTTTGAAAATTTTGCTTGTACAATACTATATTATATTTAAAGAATTTAAAGAACAACAACAAAAAACAAAAGAGGAGGTTCAATGAGGCTCATGATGTTTATTACTATATACATCTCCTCTAGTCTGGTATTTCAGTCCAAAAAACTCCAGGCAAAACCTTCTTCTGTTAACAATCTTTAAAAATACAGTTAAAATAAATAAAGAAATAAAATTTACAAATTTATCTATTTTTTTAATTAAATAATTTCTATATTTATTATCAATCCAAAATTAGGATTCTAAGATTCTACGATTAAGTACAATAAGATTTGTTGTAATTAAATCAGACGATAATAAAATAATAATAATAATGACAAGATGTTTAAAAAAATGCTTAAGATATATTATATAAAATAATAATATTATGCAGTGATTGATTGAGAATAATGAGAAAAGGTCAAAAATTAATAAAAACAGTTTTTCATAAATTCTATTCTGGTAGTGGAGAGAAGATGCATCACAATTATTTAATCCGTTCAATCTCAAAACGTTAGATGATGAAGTAATAAGATTAGTAATTGGTCATATTCATGATATGTCAGATGAAGAATTTGATAAAATAATAATAACAACTAGAAACTCATCTGCCTAATAATTTTATTTTATTACAGAGTAGCACTCATGCTATTTGAGAATAAAATCAAAAATATAAATAAAAAGAAGGATTTTAAGCATTCCCTACATGTTCTTGATTCATATGCTGATGAAGTTCATGTTCAGAGTCAAATGATTTACCACACTCTTCGCATTTATTGGCTTTAGTGGTTTCTGACGACATTAAAATAATAATACATACTCATTCATTTATTAATTTCTAATTTTTTTCTATGGGTGATTATTTCAACAAGGTACCTTGATTGAAAATTCAAAATTTTGAGGAGTTGCTTTTACCATACAAAGAAATAGACCTTTAGTAATTTCAGAATAAAAAATCTTCATAGAAAGTAGAATCCATTTCTAGAGCATTAAAAAATTTAGGCAATATCAAAGTCTTTTGGTTCCTTTATTTGGATAAAAGCATTTTTTTAACCATCCACCTTTCTCTGGATTGTCTTTTATATTAATTTACTTTTTATATATTAATTTAGGTTCTTACACATTATTAACATGCTAGGAGATTTATTTTATGAAGCAAAAGGAAGAATTACATCTAAAAGAGTATTAGATTTAGAAGGACCTAAAATAGAAAGTACATATTTTTTAGAAGGAAAAATGAGAGAAGAAATTGAAGTTGTGGAGATAGGAACGTTTACAAGTACTCCAATCTCGGATGGATTCTTCTTCGTAGAAGGCAAGGATATTGTAACTGTTAAAGGATGTGGTGGTGATGAAATGGCCACTGTCAAAGCACAAAGTATTAGTAAACTTATTAGAGATTCATCAAAAGTAGTTTCTGGTTCTAATTTCTATCATTCTTCAACTACAGGAAAATTATCATTCTTGAATAACCTAGTAGGAGTTCATGAAGGCTCAGTAGACAACGATGGAAATATTATCTATAAAGTATGGGAATGGAAACACAGCCTCATCACTAATTCTAAACGGAATAATAAATAGAATACTTAATTTCTACACTTTGTCAAGTTTTATTTTTTTTATCAATATACCCAAATATGAAACTCATTATGATTTTATTTGTAAATGATATTTAAGAAATAGCTGAAATAAATCTTGGACTATAACATAAGAAAATGACAGAATCAATTGTCTGTCGAACCGAGCGTGCAAATCCCGCCCAGTCCATCGCCTTTCATTCGAAAGGTTCCGAGTTTACATGTCGAGTAATTTTATAGTTTTCTTAATTAGAATTTAGGCTCTTTCCATCTATGAAAATAATTTGAAAAAGATATTCTCTATACTATATACATAATTCTCGCACAAAGTATTTGACGAAAACATATGACGAAAATGACGAAAGGCCTAAAAATTTGACTGAATTTTTGACGCAAGAACTAACTTTTTTTCTTCGCTTAAATAGCTTCTGAAACACCTATAATTGGTATGATAGAAAATGTTCCGTCATACCCAGAATCATGTATAAGACAGTATTGGTTACAAGGCAAAACACGGGATGAAATAGCTCAAGCATTTGGTACAAGTCAAGGAACTGTATCAAATATAATAGCCAAATTTAGAAATGAACTGGGCAACTATGATGCAGATGCATTGAGAGAATTGGGAAAAGAATTATGACGACAGAATATGACAGCGGATAACTGTGCAATAGGTTTCCGAGTATACAAGATTATGGAAAAATTAAAGATAAAGATTCATGAAGCAAAAAAGTTTGAAGAACTTCTCACCTCTATATTTGAATTTTCGCAAAAGATGGATATAAATCCAGAAATTCTTAGAGATGCTTTAATAGAATTTGCCCAACTTTCGCAGAAAATGCCTTTATCACAGATTCCAAGTTATTTACAAGAAAAGAGGCAAGAAATAAAAGAATTAGAGAATAAAATAAACAAATTAAAAGAAGAGAAACAGATTCTTGAAAAAGAAAAAATAGCAACAGAGGAAAAAACAAGATCTTCATTGAAAGATGCAAATACAACATCATTTAATCTTGATATTTTTGTGAAGACAAAAAATAAACTAGAAAGCTATGGCATCATTGTAGAAGATACCGATAAATTTACCAGATGTGTAGAAGGAATTAAAAATTATTCTAATTATGATCCATTCAAAGTTATAGAAAAATTCTCTGATTTCAATGTGTTAGAAATTGAAATTGAAACCAACCAAAAAAAAAAAATGATTTAGAAATAAAGATTCAAAAATTAAAAGAGATAGAATCTCAATATGAGGATAGATTAAACGTAAAATATATTAAATTAAAGAATTTAGACCAACTGGAAAAGATAGTAGGATTTGGCATTCAAGATTTAAAAAAATTAAAGAGCATTTTAATTGAAATAGCATTAGAACATAAGCACCTTAACATTGAACAGATAAAAGCACTCTTTTTTGAATTACTCGAAAAAATTGAAACTAGAATTGCACTGGAAAGTGAAAATAATGCAAAAATGCAACTCAATCTCATTCTTGAAAATCAAATCAAAAGCAATCGACAAATATTGCATTGTCAAAAAGTAGTTGGACCTATTCTAAAAAATTTGTTTGATTCGGGAATAGGAGAAAGTGAGATAGTTGCCATTAAAGGTATAAGTGACTTATTCTTAAATCATAAAGGAAATGATATAACAAAACTAAATGGCAAACCAGAGGTAATAATGGATCCGTCTATTTATGGTAGTAATTCAAGATTAGAAAAAGAAAATATAAAACTAATCATTATCTTTATTTTAAATGCTGCAAATTTTGGAAAACTTCAGAACTATACCAATAGATTAATAAATTTAAATGAATCTTCTTCTTCTTTGTCAATTAATAATTCTGCAAATTGGAATGATAGAAACCAACTAGATGTACCCGATAGTATTATTTAAGAATACGAATTGCTATTTGCATAAATTTCTAATTCTAGTATTTTTTGACTAATTAGCTAGATTATAATGCTAATAAAATCTCATTCCAAAAATTAAAAATAAAGTTCAAAAGAAGACTTTATGAATAAAAAAAAATAAAATAATCCTTTTCTGGAAATATTGTTAACCTTTAGTTTTGTATTAGAGTTTTTTTAACTTGAACGATTCTTAAAAGTAACTAATTCAATTAATAAGACAAATTATTGAAATATACGACCTAAACAATATTTTGTATAGAATAGAGATTGCATAGGATAGCAATACAGAATTTTATCTTGATTTGAATGATAGCATATCTTAAAAATAGCTGATGATATATAGACGGGTGTAGAGGAGATTTATCTTTAATAATAATAATAAATATTAAAGTAAAGATAATAATATTTTATGTCTTTATTATTCAGAAATTTGGTAAAACTGGTTAAGACAACATTTTTTATATTTTTTACCACTACCACAAGGACAAGGATCATTTCTTCCTACTTCTTTTTTTAACATGTTTTTTGTTGTTAATTGAGGGTTACTTTTTTTAGATATTATATATTTTCCTTGATTGCTATTTCTATAAAAATTGTCATGACTATCTTTAAAAATATCTAAAGAATCTTTTGCCAGAGTGTTGCTTAAACTATTAAAGTCACTGCCATTTCCATAATAATAATCTAACGCATCCCCAAGATCCATCAAACCATTATCGATCATATCATTTTTAAAATAAAACTCTATAAAAGGTAACGAATCATGATCTTTAAAATGTACTAGTTCATACATAAAACAGCTTCTGGCTACTTCATCGTTTTCTGACGATATTGCATCTCTTAATGCTTTTATCGACTTTTCTCTTGCCTCTGGGTATTTTTCAGAAATCAAAAATAGTGCTCTGGCAGCATCAGCTCTTACAAATCTATCTACTTCTTCTTTATCAAGTAACAGGTCTCTAATATTTTCAAATGCTTCAATACCAAAATTAGCCAGTATTGCAGGCATATCCTCTGTTATCCGTCTCCCGTATCATCATAATATTCTTTGATAGATTTGATGAAAGCATTTATTGCTTCAGGTCCACCGATAACAGATAACAAATGGAGGGCACAAACTGGAGTCCATGACGAGTATTCACCATCATCCTGGAAACCAGTATTTGTCATCTTGAGCTATTTCGATAATATAAGGTAACGATTCGTTCTTTCTTGATAAAAGTTGTTCAATTACATCAAACTCAGTATTAGGTCCAAGGCGGGCAAATCTTTCTATAAGATCTTGGATGGATATTACTTTATTATTAGCAGTAGACTTATCTAATGACACTATTGAATTAATCTATTTTCTTATTTTTAAGTAGATTGATTCATTCTTTTTTTATATTAGATATTCATCTTCATATTTTTATTTTATTTAGCATTACATATATTTCAATAAATATACTAAAAGGTAGGACAGTATTCCTATTTTATGATACATTCTCTTGAAAGTTTCAAATCAATCTCAACTACAGTACTTTTGCTGTTCTCCTCTTCTCATATATGTTCTTGTTATGTATGGTTGTAGATGTAACCACGTTTCATCTTCAAATCCTAGTAGAATCTTTTTTTAAAAGAGCTGCCGATATCTTCTTGTACCCTTCTATCTTGTTCTTCTTTTCCTCATAATCTATCCCTTTTTCCAGTTCAAGTTTTGGCTGTTTGTATACTATACCTAAATCATGAATTATTCTCCATGTTTGCATTGGACTGACATTCATTTCCAGTAGTGATGAGAGATAAGTAGCCAACAGCCTGATACTCCATGTATTTTTGAGATAGCCAAATGTATTAGGAGACTTGTTCAATATGATGTCTTTTACCATCTCTTTGTTCTTGTCAGTAGATATTACTGGTTTTCTACCTCCATTCATTCTCTTGTTTCTTATTCCATCTAAACCATATTTTCTGTAATTGTTAATCCAGTCATACACATTACGGTAATTGACACTAAGGTTTTTGGCTATAGTTCTGTAAGGTATTCCTTCCATCTTTTGCTTTATAGCAGACGCTCTTCTGTATTCCTCTTTGTCACGAGTACTCTTCATGAATCTATTCAGTTCCTTTTTCTGAGTATCAGATAATTTCAGAATATAAGATTTGGGCACATATCAATCTAAACATTCAGAGCTAAAGTTCTTCCTATCAGAGTATGTTAAAAATACTAATGCATGTTGATGATATATGAGATACTTAACTTAGTATAAATTTGATATTTATTAATTTTATCATATGATACTTACCCTGTCTCCAGCATTGTTCTGTTGCATTAAACTCTAGAGATCTAATAGGAAAATAGTCCATTCTGATAGTATCTTTATTTTTAGTAAGGAACTTTTTGGTGATTTTGCAACAGTGAGGTGTTGCTCTATCTACAAATATGATGCATTTACCAAATCTTTTCTGTACATGTTTTAAGTAGGCAACAAATGTATTGCTGTTAAATTTATCATATTGTTTGAATAACTACTTAATTATTATTATTATTATGGGGTTGTTGCCTAATTCAGTTTAATAAATGGTAAATAGAATTTCATGATTTTTATTTTAGCTTAGAAAGAGTATGTTCCCTTGTGAGTATCAAACACAAGAGAAAAGATGGTTATTGGTTGTATTACCATCTAGCACATACCCTAGAACGTGATACGGTTATTGAAAATATAGTTTATCTGGTCAAGGAAAATCCTCCTCTTCCATGTTCAAAGAATGTCAGCAGCAGTAGCAACAGAAGAGGAAGAAAACCAGTACACTCATGGGAGAAACTTGTGTGTATCTGTATTTTGATGGTTATATTTGGTTTGACTTATCGTGATATGCATAATGCGGTACCATCATTGAATTTGCCATGGAATAACTATGAACCATATCCATACCATACTTGGATAGCACGTACATTCAAAAAGATACCGTTAAAGTACCTTGAAGATATTCTAACCAGGTCAGCCTATTTGTGTCTGCAAGAATCAGCAGGATGGAAGAAAGAAGAAGGATTACTACTGGCTTCAGATAGTACTGGTATAGAAACAGACAGATACGATTATGAAGTACGATCAATCAAGAAGAATAAAAAATTTGAACTAATAAGAGTAAAACAGTATCTGAAATGGCATGTAATAGCTGTACTGGACCATCTTGTGATACTGAATGTAAGAACAACAAACAAGAATACACATGACTCTCCAGTACTCAGAACAATGTTAAACAGACTGAAGAAATATGGAATTAATCTTGCAGGTTCAATATTCAATGCTGACAGTGGCTACGATGGTGAAAACAACTACAAGTCAATCTTTATGATGAATATGTTTCCAAATATCAAGCAGAGGATAAACGCCAGGAACAAAGGTAAGAACAGGAAGTACAGAAAGAAGGCTTCAGAGATATTTAACCTATCACAATATCATTACAGGGGATTAATAGAAGGAATATTTGGAGTTGAGGAAACAGCACATCATCATCAGCTATATTGCAGATTCAGATTAAAGAATAACCAGAAAAGATTTGGATTGATAATGGGTATAGGATGGAACATGGGTGTTCTAAACAGATTGCAATGCGCAAAAAGACTAGAAATAAAGATTACACAATATGTTATATTGAATTAGGCAACAACCCCTATTATTATAATAAATTTTCAAATTGAAATTAAGGAGTCTATGATATAACAAATAAAAAATCAAAATAAGAAAATTAGAATTAAATTTGAAATGTGAAATTAATCTAGTTCTTCTATATCCTTAAATCTTCCCATTGCAGTTAGCATTGGATCTTTTTTATTTTTCTCATATAGATACCTAACTAGATCGTCTGATGTAATGATACCATATAATGTATTATCTTTTACTACAGGTAATCTTCTGATTCTATACTTTGTCATTATTAATGCTGCATCATACAAATTAGTTTCAGGATCTATTGTTATTAATGAGGTTGTCTTGATATCGTCAACTTTTGTAGTTTTAGGATCTTTACCATCTGCAATTACCTTTCTAACAATATCTCTTTCTGTAACAATTCCAAGCGGATGATTTTTCTCGTTTACAACTACTACCGATCCAACTTGATTTTCTTTCATTTTGTTAGAGATTGCTTCAACAGTATCTTCAGAAGTAGCTGTTTGAACTGGAATAGATGTCATTAATATTTGAACTTGAGTTGATTTTTCATTGCCTTCCATATCATATAGAAGAATTATCTAAATGATATTCTTTACTAAATCCAAAATTTTTTTCCATTTTACTACTTGTATAACTAATTTATTCTCTAAAAATAATAAATAATACAAAATTAAAAAATTTTAAAATATTCAAAAGATAATACTCTAGAACTTGAAATTTTACTTCAAGAAAAAAATTTAGTCGGTTTTCGAATGGTTATAATAAGCAATCAAGCATATCATGAAGGAATTAAACAATTCATCAGATCTCTATACCACCTAAATTATAAAGTATTAACTATAGATTGTAACTCTATTAATCTTCTTGTTATCCAATACCACCCTTAATTTCTTCTTTTTCAAAAACTGAAGGAGGGAGGATAAACCTTTCTGCAATTCTCTTATACCAATTTAATTCATCATTTGTTAATGGCTTTACTTTCTTCATTGCTTCCATAAAGTGTCTATTATATATCTTCAATTCTTGTGCATGGTTTTCAGCTTGAAATGTATCATTATTGTATTTTAAGATGTGTTCTCGTAGTGCTAGAATTGCTGCAGTAGATGCAATGGAAGCAATATCTGCTCCTGTATAACCTTCAAAAATCTTTGCAAGATGATTGAGATCGATATCACCAGCTAATGGTTTGTTCTTGGTATGTATTTTTATTATTTCAAACCTAGATTCCATATCTGGTGGTGAAATATATAGAAGCCTATCAAATCTACCTGGCCTTAGAAGTGCTGGATCTATAATATCTGGTCTATTTGATGCAGTTATTACAGTTACACCTTTTAACTCTTCTAGTCCATCTAATTCAGTCAACAACTGGCTTATTACTCTCTCAGTTACATGAGAATCTCCAAATTCGCCCCCCCTTCTAGGTGCAATAGCATCAATTTCATCAAAGAAAATTATACATGGAGCAGCCTGTCTTGCTTTTCGAAAGATTTCTCGTATTCCTTTTTCTGACTCTCCGACCCATTTTGATAATAGCGCAGGACCTTTTATACTAATAAAGTTCGCTTCACTCTCATTTGCTACTGCCTTTGCTAATAAAGTCTTACCTGTTCCAGGAGGGCCATACAATAAAATGCCTTTAGGAGCTATAGCATTAGAAACTGAAAACAATTTTTTGTGTTTGAGAGGCCATTCTATAGATTCAATTAATTCTTGTTTAATATCTACAAGACCTCCTACTTCCTTCCAGCTTACATTAGGAATTTCTACAAATACCTCTCTCATAGCAGATGGTTCTATCTCTTTTAATACATCAAGAAAATCCTGCATTGTGATTATTATTTTATTTAATACACTGCTCGGTATTTTCTCCACTGAAAGATCAATTTCTGGCAATATTCTCCTTAATGCTCGTATAGCAGTTTCTTTTGCTAATGCTTGTATATCGGCTCCAACAAAACCATGAGACATATCAGCAATCTTTTCCAAGTCTACATCCTTTTCTAATGGCATATTCCTAGTATGAATAATTAATATCTCTAATCGGCCATTTCTATCTGGTATTCCAAGTTCAATTTCTCTATCAAACCTACCAGGACGTCTTAAAGCAGGATCTAGTGCATTTACCCTATTAGTAGCACCAATCACTACGACTTTACCTCTAGAAGATAATCCATCCATTAAAGATAACAACTGAGCAACAACTCTTCTCTCCACATCTCCTGTTACTTCTTCCCTTTTTGGTGCTATTGAATCTAATTCATCAATGAAAATTATAGAAGGAGAATGCTGCTCTGCTTGCTCAAAAACTTTACGTAATTGTGCCTCACTTTCGCCATAAAATTTACTCATTATCTCTGGGCCACTTATGGAATAAAAATTAGCATTGGTTTCATTAACTATAGCTTTTGCCAGTAATGTTTTTCCTGTTCCAGGTGCACCATGAAGTAAAACACCTTTTGGAGCTTCAACTCCTAATCTTTTAAATAATTCTGGATGACGTAATGGAAGTTCAATCATTTCCCTAACTTTTGTCAATTCATTCTTTAAACCTCCAATATCATCATATGTGACTTTGTGTATTCCACCGTTTTTTCCTTGTTTAGTCTGAATTGTAGCTTCTTCTAATATTGTTATCTTTGTACTTTCAGTAATTATCAAAGGTGAATTTGGAGGATTGGTAGAAACTACTATTAGATCAATTCTTTGACCTAGTATTCCCAATGGGATATTATCACCCTTGGTTACGAGTTGGCCTTTTAGTATATGTAACAAATATTCTTCTGCTCCCATAATCCTCAATGATTCCGTAGGGGCAAGAGTAATAGCTTGGGCGTCCTTTGCTTTTACTTTCTTTACTTCAATCCGTTCATTTATACTCACATCAAGCTTCTTGCGAATATATCCATCTATACGTATCAGTCCTTTTCCGAAATCCTCTCTATGAGCTGGCCAGTTAAGAACAGTAGCCTTTTCTGTTGTAGAGGATAATTCAAGAACATCTCCACTTAAAAGACCATGTTCTTCAGAAATTTTTGGATCTATTCTTGCAATTCTTCTTCCTACATCACTTGGTTTAGCTTCAGCAACATTAAGAATTATCTTTTCGTCTTTGGGTTCTTTTTCAGAATTTTTTTTAGATGAATCCATTCTTCTATTATTTTTATTTTTTTATAATTGATAATATTAATTTATAAAAAGGTAAAAAAAAGGTAAAAAAATAATTTATCAGTCTAATTAGTTATTCTATATTTATTTGTCTACCTTTTGGTTTTTGTTGTTCTTTCTTTTTGAATGTTATTTCTAAAATCCCATTGTTATAATTTGACTTTGCACTCTCTATGTCAATATCTTCTGGAACTTCTATTGTTTTATGGTATTTTCTATTTGGATCTTCACTTTTTATTTCTACAGAATTATCGATATGCATCAATTCTTATCTTTTCTTTACTTAGGCCAGGCATTTCTGCTACAATTTTTACTTCTTTATCTGTAGAAGAAATATCAATTAATGGTTCTCTTTCTGCAGAAAGTGATGGTTGTTCAAAGAATCCTCTTCCAGCAAAAGATTTTACGTTACCAAATTCTCTTATCTTTGGCTTTCCATCAGGTCCTATGGTCATGGAATATCCATATACTATTGGACCTACTTCTCTAACTTTTCCACCTTCTGGTGTTTCATATTCTTTAATTAAATCTTTTGGTACTTTGCCTTCAATATTTTTAAATTGTTCAGAAAACATTCTACCCATTTCTTTTCTCATTTCATCAAATTCTCTAAACATATCGTCAAAATTCCATCCTCTTCCTTCGCCTCTTCTACGTCCTCCTCCACCACCAAAGAATTGTCTAAAGAAATTGTAGGGATCTATGTCATTTGGAAAACTCATAATATAAATAATTAATTACTTTCTATTAAAGTTATATAAAATTATATTTAATTTTTACTTATTTATTTTTGATATAGAAAAAATTACTAATTGTGTATGATAATAAAAGATATTTTAATTATTAAAATTTATATATAAAAGGAAGAGAGCTTATAAAATTGACATCAAATGAAATCTATCTATATATTTACTTAAATAAATAGCTCTCAAAATTATAAATATTATGTAGGACAAGAATAATAGATATGTATTTTTATCCAGAATTATTAAGAATAAGAATTCTATAATACATTTTCCAAGTATTATGAAAGGAATCATTTCTTTAATTCTATTCTTCTTAAATGCTATTAAAGAAATAAACCAAAAGGATATAACAAAAGAGATATAGCCAAATGGAAATATTTTATTAAAGGTATGGTTTGCAAACATGGATAAAGAATTTGATGAAAAATTGCGAATCTGATAACTCTCTATCATCATTAAATCACTTATAGAAAACAGTTATTTTTCAATCTGAAGATGGTTACAAGGTTTGAATCATTTCTAGCCTCAATTTCTATATCTATATATCTCATTTATTAGAGTAGCAAAATTTTACTAAAAAAGAGGAATTAAAAAATAAATGGTAAATATTACAAATACCGACAAAGCACCAAGACTTGCAATAATTTTTGTTTTATAATCATCAGAGAATATTTTATATGCAGAAAGACAAATAAAAAAGTATGGTAATAATATTGTAATGACTGAAATACTTGCTAATTCTCCAAATTGATTTGAGAGGAATAATAGTAGAATAGAAGTTATTATAGCGACTATCATTGTAGCCACTAAAGGAGATCCACTAGAAGTTAAATCTTTTAGTATTCGCCATCCCAATTGGTAAGAGAGATTTTGGAGCACCCTGGTTGTACCGACAATGTAAGCATTGATTGCAGAGAGCATCGCAATAATGCCAATTAATCCAATCACTATATTTGATTCCTTTAAGATTAATCCATATGCAGTAGCAAGTGGTGCAGGCGAATTTGCAAGAACATAGCTTCCTACTGATCCAATTAAAGAAATATTTATAAAAAGGTAGACAATTATAGTAATTCCGATAACTATTTTGAGTGATCTATATACTATTTTTTGTCCTCCTTTTGTCTCATCAGAAAATAATGCAGCTATTTCAAAACCTGTAAAAGACCAATAAACTATCACAATTGCCTTTAAAAAACCAAAACTTGAAGAAGGATAAAAGGGATAGAAATTACTTTCATTTAAAAATGGAAGTAAAAGAATAGATAATATAATTAAAGGCGAAATTTTTGCAATTGTTAATATAATTTCTATCTTTGCAGACAAATGTAATCCTTTTATATTCATTAGACAGAAAACCATGATTATAGAAATTTCAACCATTAAGATAAGATTGATATCATGAAATCCAAAAGAGAAAATATACTGTCCTATTCCAGATGCTATTGTTGAAATTCCAAATACTGATGAAACAAGATATAGAAAAACAAGTGAAATAGATATCCTTTTACCAAATACTTTTGAAAATAAATGATAAAAAGCTCCTGTAGCGGGATATTTGGATGAAGACTTTGCAAGAGAATACATAACGCATGATGCAGATAGTGAAGCAAATAACCAAGCAATTATAGAACTCGAACCAGCAATTCCTGCAGCTATCCCTGGAACAATAAATATTCCAGAGCCTATTGTTCCTCCAAGACCAAAACTAACTAGATCAAATAGACCTATAGATTTTCTGTATCCTTTTCTTGTCACCATTCATTAATCGCTATTATCTTAATGATTAATTTTACTGGAATTATTGTAGATTAAGCTAATAGACATAACATGAAGATGATAAATGCAACACTTCAGAATATAATAGGATACAGACCATCATTATTATTATTATCAAGTTACAACAGCATATGAATCTCAGCAAGGATTATTCATGAATGAATAGATGCAGAAGATTATTAATACGATTGGAAAAGAAGGGAAATAATTATATTAAAAGATTATCTTATGTTTTGACTATAGTTGGATAACATATAAAAGAATAGACTTCTCGAAGTGGCTCTAATAAGATGAAGGAAACAATTGAGGCAAAAGAAAAAGAAATTGTAGAATTCAATAATACTATTAATAATGTAAGAGTAAATAAAGTTCCCCAGCAATTTCATTTAATGACAAAACAAAGACAACATTTGATAAAAATTATATAGAAAATGGAACTTTTATAGATAAAATGATAAGTCAAATAACAACTAATCAAGAAGTCATAGTACAATTTAAAAAAGCAAAAGAAAATTTTGTCTTTTAAACTAAAACCAAAAAATTTTTATCAATCAACTACAATAATGATGATTTCTCTTTTTCATCTTTAATTAAAGGAATGATTTTTTCCATTACTATTTTATCAAAATTATTTTCCTCAAAATCTATAGTTAATAGTAAATAATAATTTTCATTGATTGGAATTGTAGACCTAGTCAAGTTTTCATATCTTCCAAAAGTATAGGTTAGTTTTCCTATTTTTGCTTCATATTTTCTGAATTATTTAACGGATTAAAGTATCTAAAACCATTAAAAAAAGAAAAAAATTTCTAAAGTCTATAATTGTAATCTATTTTAGT
Source organism: uncultured Nitrososphaerales archaeon (assembly GCA_963840085.1). GTDB lineage: Archaea > Thermoproteota > Nitrososphaeria > Nitrososphaerales > Nitrososphaeraceae > TH1177. Next base: position 24,137 of record CAWIYT010000260.1, on the reverse strand, counting down.
ATTTTTATCTCCATTTTACATTAGTTATTGACAATTTTTAATCTTTTAAGAAGAGATGAATTAGGAATAACGGAAATTGAACTAAGTGCCATAGTAGCAGCTGCAATTATTGGACTTATTAGTCCATCTACAGCTACTGGAATACCTGCTGCATTATATAAAGCCCAGAATAGATTTTGTTTTATCTTTTTCATATTTATTCTACTTAATTTAATTGCTCTTGCTACATCCATTATATCCTCTTTTATCAAAATTATACCACCTGTCTCCTTTGCGATATCTTAACAGCATTGTAAAGACATTCGTAAGTTATTTGTGTAAACTAAAACTAGTTACTTAGTTTTATTATCTATGAACAACTTCATTCAGAAGCAATCAATCCAAAATAATCACTTTTACTTTACATTATATACTACCAAGTTAATTACAAGACTCTTAACCCCTGTACCAATAGCTATTCCTATATCTGCTTGCGCTAATGCTGGAGCATCGTTAATACCATCACCAACCATTGCTACTATTTTTCCTTTTGACTGTAATTGCTTTATTTTTTTCAGCCTTTTCTCCTGGCAATACATTAGCTATAACATTGCTAATGCCAACCTTTTGAGCAACAGATCTCAGCTATTTTTTCATTATCTCCCGTAAGCATTATTGTCTCAATTTCCAATTCTTTTAATACATTTATTGCAGAAACTGAAGATGATTTTATAGTATCTGCTACTACAATAAATCCTATAATTTTTTCGTCTATTGAGAAAAGAACTAGGCAAATTTTTCCCTCGAGTTACGAAAGAAGATATAAAGAAACTATTTGATTAAAGAAAAAAGAGTATAGGCTTCAACTTATGAAAAATATAGAAAAATATTCGCTGTTATTTCTGAATGTTTCAGCTACTAATTAACAAAGGATTTTCATAAATCTTTCCTTTTTTGTCTTTGTTCTATTATTATGAATAAACTCGAATGTTTTTGAATATGTCTGTAAATTGTACTTGTTTACGCCCATGAACTTTTTTATCCATAACTGATACAAGTTGCTTCTGCATTCACAGTTATTGACATGTATTGTACCATTTGCATATTCTTTCTGCGAATGGATTACACTTCTGTGTACGAATCCATGTTCTTCCAATTGGTCATATGCCCTATATTCATCTGTAAATATGGTGGAACCATATTCAACTCTGGTACAGACAATATCTAAAGAAGTGACTGTCGTAAAGGAACATCAAAATATGTCATTCCGTTCCTTCTTTGATGAATACATGTTATCATTGGATGATCCTTGTAAAATGTACCTCTACCTCTCCAGGGTTTTAGTCCTCTTTTCCGGGGTTTTCTACCTAGTTTTACTATCTCATCATGATATGATCTTCCTTTCAATCCTGCCTTGATATAGAATTCATCACCCTCGACCTTACCATCGAGTTTAGCGTAAGAAGAAGAAGAAATTTTTTCCATAACTGTTCTGATAAATCTGTAGCATCTTGGATATGGTACCACTACCTCAAGCGATATCTCTCTTATTGAACATCCAGGCCAGAGTACAAAGTATAGATACATTACCAGAAACCAAACCTTCAATGGTGTATGTGAATAATGAAATACAGTACCTGTTTTGTCATTGAATCCTCTTTTACACTGCTTGCAAAAATACTTTTGATATGATCTGTAAAGACCATCCTTCTTTACGTTATTAGACTGGCAACGTGGACATATTACATAGTCATTCCATCTAATCTTTCTCAGTAAACTGGTACACCAACTTTCATCAGGAAGAGATGTGGTTAAAGTAAACACATCTTAATTAGGTGTTATCCAGCTTTAAGCTTGGCTGAAACATTTGTCAATAAGAGCGAAAATATTTAATAGATACCTACATAATTTAATTTATTAGCTATCTTCTCTCTATTCTAATAAATTTAGAAAATTTTTTACAAATGATAGGTACGTATTTTAAGCACAAATGATTTTGAATGAAAGTAAATGAGTACAATGAAAGTTTTATGGTAGCAGTGAAAACATATTGAAAACAACAGATAACAATAAAAAAATGTTATAAGCACTACTGCAATAGACATATTATGAAATAGATCTATCTGTTAACGAAAAAGAAAAATATGTTATAGAATTACGTAAACAGCATAAAACATATAGGGATATTGCTCACGAGCTTTTTATTTCTCTTGGAGAAATAAGCAAAATACTGAAAAGGGCAAAAGGTAAGAATGAGGAAAAAGAAAGAAAGAAAATAATCTTATCAAATACAGCTAAAGCATTACAACTCTATAAAAAAGAGCCCTACAGAGGTAGCCATAAAATTGGAGTTGAGTCCACAGAAAGCTCAATCCTTATACCTCAATTATTTGTCTTTGAATAATCTTTATCAATTCATAGAAACATTTAAGCAGTTTGACAATGAGTCACTTCAAGATTTTATCAATTATTATTATTATTTCATAAAACAGAATGGAATATGTAAAAAAGAAGTAATTGAAACAGTTAAAATGATTAACGATTTTCCCAATATTAAAGAAGAATATTACGATATTTCTGATCAATTCAAGGATTCTGCAAAAGCAGAGATTTTTACCTTTTATAATATGCAAAAATTGTGAGCTAAATAATGAGTGTAATTCATTATTGTCAAAGATTGAATCACAAAATAGAATGTTAGAATTAACTGATAATGAATTAAATTAAAAAAGAGAACTATTAGATACCATAACTAATAGTGAAGAATATGTTATTCTTCAAAATAAAATTGAAGAACAAGTCAATGACTTTTTAAATTAACAGAGCAATAAGGGATCATGAATGTCAATATTATTAGGATATTTAATATAAAATAATAACTTTCATAACAAATTTCATAGGTAAAACCTTTTAAATTATAGTATTGCATGAAGGACATATCTACAACTACTTTAGCAACATTTTAAAATAAAAAATTTTATCTGCATTTGATGTAGTGAATTTTTATCATATTATAAGCATTAGCTGACAATATCTTATGTGAAATCTCAACTATAGAATGACTGATGATAAAACTTTCAAACGAAAATACAGAATCCAACCTTTTCAGTATTATAAAAAAAGGAATTAGATATAACAAATATAAAAAGAAAATTGAAAACATATGATGTTAAATGGCAAATATTTACAATTTTGAATAACAATTTGACTGAATCCAAAATTATCTTTTGTTAAGCTACTTTACTGTTATTGGACTTGTTAAATTTAGAACATTGCTTATAATATCTTGGAAAATGCCCTAAGGATATCAGTTTTTGTTACTATTCCCTTTAGTTTATCATTCTTATCTACAACTGGAAGTCCACTTATTCTATTTCTAATCATTATCTTGGCTGCAACTGCGAGATATTTCAGTACCTAAAATAGTAATCAATGAACTTCTCATGATATCACCTACAAAAAGAATGCCCTTGAGACTACTCATAGCCATGTTTGAACCGAATTGATTTTTCTTATCGTATTTTTCAAATCCGGAACTCACTAGGCTAGTTAGAGGTAACAAGTCCCTTCCAGTAATTATTCCAATAGCTTTATCATTTTTTATTACCACGATTCTTGCAACTTTATTCTCAAGTAACAGTCTCATTGCTTCAATAACTAATTCATCTGGTGAGATTGAAAATACAGAAGTAGTCATATAATCTCTGACTTTGTTTAATCGTTTATAAAATTTGGAATAATAGTCAACTATATCTGTCTTTGTTATGATTCCTACATCTGTTGAATTCTTGTGAGTTACAATTAGTGAGCTAATACCTTTATTCAACATCAATTTTGCGCATGATGCTAAACTCATGCTATCTTCCACAGTAATCGGTGCTTTGTTGCCCATGACTTGACCTAATCTTATTTCGTGAGCTGGTCTACTTGAATTGAAAGAATATACAAAACGTATGATATCCTTTTCTGTAACCATTCCCACAAGCATCTTGTTATCTGTTATAATCGCTCGACTAATATTATATTTCATCATAACATTTCTTGCATCAAGTATATTATTGCTAACATCTAACGCGATTGCATCATCAGAAATATCACCAGCTGTAACCTTAGACAGATTCATAATATTTTTTATAATGTAATTCTTAATACATATACGTTATTGTTTTAGATTCATTAATTCGTAAACAATATCTTTGTAATTCGTAATCTATTATATAGTAACATAAAGTAAATGTTTATAATCTTATGTAGTTGATCATCATAAAAAAAGTTCCTTTGAAAAAACTTTTGAATTATTGTTAAAATTTGATCTATTAATTTTCTCTTATCCTATCAGAGAATTTTAATAAAACGAAATCAATATAGATTTAACGAAATTCAACATTATTATCAATTCAACAGAGATAAAAAAGTATGGTTACAGCGGCGTTGTTAATTTAAGGAAATAGATTTAGAGCCTATCCCAAAAATAGATAGAAATATAGCTCCTCCTTTTTATCATCTTTATTTATACTAACAATTGAACAAAAGGAAACATCAGCAGCATGTTATTAGAACAATCATACGCATTCCATACGACCTATGGAATGAAATTAAAAATATTTTACCTGATGAAAAGCCAGAGAACACTATAGGCAGACCAGTTATTCCTTATAGAAAAGTTCTTGATGGAATAATGTTTGTCTTGAGAACTGGTGGATGTCAATGGAAAATGTTACCTAAAGAATATGGTTCTGGTTCTACATGTCATAGAAGATTTCAGGAATGGAGGCAATCAGGGATATTTGAGAAATTATGGACTCGATTATTAAAAATATATGATGACAAAAAGGGAATCAAACGGAACTGGCAGTCACTTGATAGTATCTCAGTAAAATCGCGTTTAAGGCGGTGGGGAGGGGAGGCGATGACTATTTGACATAATCTTACAGATAGAGGCAAATTAGGAACCAAAAGACATATTCTTACAACAGATAAAGATGGTATTCCTTTGTCTACTGTGATAACATCTGCAAATACACATATGATGTTACTGTTACAATTGATACAGTTGACAGCATTGTAATCAAAAGACCATCATCATCATCATCACCATCATCAACAGACAGAAATAAGAAACAGAATCTATGTCTTGATAAAGCATATCATTCAAAAGATTTAGAATAAGAAATCATTAAGAGGGAATACATACCGCATATACGATACACAAGAGAAAAAAAGGTATTAGAAAAAAGATATCCTACAAAAAGATGGGTTGTAGAGAGAACAAATTCATGGCATAACAATAGATTCAGGAAATTATCTACAAGGTATGAAAAAAGACGAGAATTACCTTGGTCTATACCAATTAGCATATATTTTCTAATCAGATTTCATTATTATCACATTCAATCAAGAGTAAAAGCTATTTGTCATTCTACTTATTGCGTTTAATGTCAAACTAATGTGAAGTATTCCAAAAATGAATTGATTAGATTATACAAAAGAAGGAAACTAATCTCAAGGTAAAGGAAAGAATGCTACTTGTAATAAAGGTAGAGAATGAAAATGTCATTCCTGCTTACGCAGCTGATGAATTACATAGAAGTAGACCATGGGCATTGTACTGGTTAAAGAGATACAGAGAGAAGAATGTATAGATGGATTAAAGGACAGACCAAAAAGCGGTAGACCCCCAGACATACCAGAAGAGACAGAGTATACGAGATAAAAAATGAGTTAGCATCTAACAGACAAGGATGGACTACAAAACAGGTAGAAGATCTAATTGTCAGAAAAAGAGTGGTGGAATCAGATATCATTATACTCACATATATACAGACTCATGCACAAATGGGGATTCAAACAGAAGGTACCAAGAAGAGTACATGTGAACACAGCATCTAAGGAGGAAAAAGAACGTTTTAAAAAAGAGCAAGAAAGATACTATTGGATAATCTCCACCAGCAGCAGCAGCAGCAGAAGCAGGAAGGATTCACGGTAGTATCTACGGATGAATCATTTTTCTTCTTTGACTCTATTGTAAGAAGGGTATGGATAAAGAAAGATGAAAGACCAGTTGTAAGAATAACTGGATCTCATCAGGAATCAGTTTTGTTTGGTTCCATCATCAGTTTGGAAGGAAAACAATTGTTCAGACAGTATGATTGGTTCAATGCAGCCACATTTTTAGATTATCTAAAACAAATACACAAGAAATTTCTAAAATGTTACCTGTTCCTGGATAAAGCAAAACAACACTACAAATCAAAAAAGGTACTGCAATATTTTGCTGACAATAAAGATAATTTGATTCCAGTATATCTTCCAACAGCATCTCCAGAATTTATGGTATTAGAAGAGATATGGCATATAGCCAAGAACGATCTTCTAGTCCTACAATACTATTCATCTTTTACAGATTTTAAAAAGAAAATATCCTCATATTTTAGAACAAAAAGATTCAATCTGAATATGAGAAACTATTTGCTTGCTAAAATTGATAATTAGAAAACATAAGCTAGTTGGTATACAATACTATATTATACTTAAAGAATTTAAAGAATAACAACAAAAATAACAAAAGGAGGTTCATTGAGGCTCATGTGCTATACACACATGTCCTCCAGTCTGGTTTTTCAGTCCAAAGAACTCCAGACAGAACCTTCTTCTTTAAACAATCTTACAAGAAAATATAGTTAAAATAAATAATTTAAAAAAATTTACAAATTGATCTATTTCTTTAATTAATTAATCTATTACTCTAGTGATATTAGACTACAGACAAGTATTCAAAATGTAGAATGAGAAATAGCGAATAATTAATAAATCTCATGTGTATCAAAAATGATTTACAATACTCCCTTAAAGCCATTAGATAGGTAGGTATATAGGTAAATTCACCAACCAAACCAGTAATTGTCATAGTCTGGATGGACCAGTTTATCTTCCAGCCAAATACTGTTCATCTCTATTTCATTCAGGCTATGACAATTAATTAAATTAAATTGTCTCCAATTATTATATAGTATGTTTAACAAGTCTGTGTACCTCGAATCTGGTTGTTCAGTCCAAAGATAGAAAATCCAGTCTTTTATTGTTATGATATGTAGATTCCTTAGAAGGCTATGACAAAATTCACTAATTAATTAATTAATTTGTACCAAGTTATTAAATAGCATAGATGCAATGTGAATATACAACCAAATTAGATGAGATATATACACGAGGCTATAGCCTTTTTACTAGTGATGTTGTATTCATTATAGGGGGCTATGGCTTCTTCTAATAAGATAGCAGCAGATAATTTGTTACAACTTTTTATAAGAACTAATATATTTACTATTTAAGAATTGGATTATAAGAATATAGGAAACCAAATTATGAATCTTGATCCCAATATCCGTTTTGTAACAATAATTGATATTAATGATGGTTCACTTCTTTTTTCTGAACATGCACCTGGGTGACAAATCTACTTACAAGAGAAGAAAACGACCAGTCTCTTCAATTCTCTCTTAATGCCTGGAAAATACGTGATACTCTAAAAAACGGATTGGAAAAGGAAAGTTTGTACTTGCAGAATATGAAAGGATTAAACGTATTAGTATGCCTTTAGATACGGATCATTTGCTTTACATAACTACTGAAATTGGATGTGATGCTCGTACTCTGATTGAAAAGATTAAGAAGTTACGATTGTAAATAGAAAGAATAATAAGTTGATTTATTCAAGTCAATAAATTATTATAAATAACAACTGACCATTGTCATTGATCTCTTTCTATTATTATTTCTATCTGAAAATATTCTAAAAATATATTTTCATTTATTTTTTTTGTTTATTAATTTAATTTTTGAAAATCAGATGTATCACCTAAAAAAAGTTCATTTCAATTTTTTGAAAAAAATAAATGAAATAATTATTAATTATTCAAAATCAATAAATGATTAATATTTTTTTTATATAATTTAAAATAATAATTTCTAATTATTGTTTTTATTGTTCTAGTTTATTATAATTTATAAATTGGATATAATATAGTAATTGGTTACCAATATGGTAAACGTAAAAGAAGAAAACAAAAATAAAAATAAACAAATTAGTAGTAGTAGCAATATAGTAGAAGAAGAAAAAACAAATAAATTCTGAGATAATCAAATACAACAATTAGAAAATACAACAACATCCACTATTTCAGAATCAAGAAATGATCAAGATATTATAAATGACTATTAAAGAAGTTGTTTTATAGTTATATCTATATATTTTCTTTATGTTTTTTTTATTAAAGAATGTAAATAAATCACGAATATTTAGATACTAGATAATCTATATATTATTATATGGAGAGAGATTATGAAGGAGATAATAATTATAATGATTATTATCCATTAATAATGGCAAAGGATTCTAATTTGCAATTACCTATCTCCTCACCATCATCATTAATGAATATAGCACCATGGAAAGATCAAAGGTTAGAACTCATAGAGATTCCAAAAGGACTAATTGAGACTTTACAAAATTCTGGCTTTACAATTGAAAAAATATTAGACTGTGGACCTTCTCATATTGCAGAGATATTGAGAATAGATGATTATATTGGAGAACTAATATATCAAGAAACAAAAAAAGCAACTAGAAATATTATTTCTAGTTCTAATTTTTAATTAGTTACTATTATTATTATTTTTATCTCTAAAATCTCCAATTTTTTATTTTTTTAATTTCAAGATGAATTAATTAAATTATTACTCTAGTGACATTTCAATAAAGTTATGGATAATTATGTAAAGTAAAAATTATTGTATAAAAAATAGAATGAGTATTACAAAATGATAAATAATATAATCAGAGAATTATCTCGTTTAATCTTTTGAGATCAACTAACTAACCAAGTCCAATCACTGCTAGTCATAGTCTGAACCGTCCGTTTTCCATAATCCTACTACTATATATGTCCAGTTCAGACTATGGCAATAATATTATTCTAGCATTAATGAAAATTCTAGAAGAATAGTTTCAAAGTCCTAAGTAGTATATTCGATATTAAATATTATAAGATAAACCAAGTCATAGCCTGGATCTAATTAATTATATCTATATAGGCATATTGTGTTTGTCATATGTTCAGGCTATGACAATTATTAATAATAATAATAAATTAGAAATTAACCTTGTTCACTGATTTTTAAATATTATAATAACTTATGTTATCAAACCTATCTAAGTACAATAAAATAGCCATGGCATCCTCTATTGTTATGATATATGGAATCCTTAAAGGGCTATGGCTTATAAAATATTATTTTAAAAATGGTAGTAATTAAATATGTATTTATTTTGTATAATGCAATTTAAATATGGGTATTGTTTCATTCCTTTTGATGTCTAAAGATAAAAGTAAATCAAGAATCTTAAGTTTATTTAATTTTAAGGAGAAATTTTCTAAAAATAAAGGTAATCAAAGGGTCTTCAAATGTAAAGAATGCGGGATGAACTTTAATGCTAAAGAAAGAAGAGAGGCTCATAAAAAAATTGCACATTCAGGAAAGGGAGAAAAAAAGAAACAAGCTCACCGTTAAATAATTGTAAGCTTTAACCGCGTGATGATCTCTTCTTATTGACGATTAATTTTTTTATAAAAGATTAAATTCGTCATAGGGTATTTTCTCTATAGATCATAGAGGATTTATTGGTTATTCAGATAATTGTTGATTATAGACTGGAATAAAGTTAACTAATTTTAGAGCCTATCCCAAAATTATCTTCCTGTAAATTATTATGCTGTTTGCTAATTGGACAAGACCAAGATAGTTTTTATCCTTCTTTTCATACCTTGTAAATAATTTCCTGAATCTGTTGTTATGCCATGAATTTGTTCTCTCTCTACTACCCATCTTCTTGCGGGATGTCTCCGGTTGAGTTTCTTCTCCTCCTCTCTTCTCTATGTCGTATGTGTGGAATGTATCCTCTCTTGGTAATTTCTTGTTCTATATCTTTGGAATGATATGCTTTATCAAGGCATAGATTCTGATTTTTCTTCTTATTCTTGTCGTTGTTGTTGTTGTTTCTATATTTTGTTGCTGATTTTGAAGATGGTCTTTTGATAACTATGCTGTCAACGGTTTCAATTGCAGTAGTAACATCATGGGAGTATTTGCAGATGTTATAACAGTAGACAAAGGAATGCCTTCTTTATCTGTTAAAATATGTCTTTTGGTTCCTAATTTACTCCTGTCAGTAGGATTATGTCCTGTCATCTCCCCCCTAAAGGTGATTTTACTGATATGCTGTCAAGAGACTGCCAGTTCTACTTAATCCCTTTCTTTAAATCGTATATTTGTAGCAATCTTGTCCATAATTTATCAAATATATCTGATTCTCTCCATTCCTGAAATCTTCTGTGGCATGTGGAACCAGAACCATACTCTTTAGGTAACATTTTCCACTGACATCCACCAGTTCTAAGGATAAACATGATACCATCAAATACTTTTCTGTATGGAACAATGGGACGACCTATTGTATTCTCTGGTTTCTCATTTGGTAAAATATTTTTAATTCCATTCCAAAGATCATCTAGAATGCGTATAATTGTTCTAACATATTTTTTACTTTTATTCAAATGTTAAACATATAAGAGAATAAAAACAGGCAGCTATATTCTTATCTATTTTTGGGATAGGCTCTTAGTATAATATTGTTACATCTACCATAGAATATTATAGAGAATATATAAGTTTCCCTTAGTAAGAACGTTAAACTTTGTCATTTATTCATTACCTTTAAAATTAAAATCCTAACAACGATAATAAAATGTATAATAATTTAGAGGAATTTATACTTCAAATCACTAATAATATTGATGATATCATTATAGATAATGAAAATACATTAGTTGTAAAGACAAATGCTATTTTTGATAAAATGCAATGTTAAAAGTAAAAATTAAAACAAAAGAATAATCGTGTTAGTATTTTTAACCTTGATTAGATATTTCAAGAATTTCTTTGTAGAATGAAAATTCATATTTCTATTCATAGATTGAGAATTCAAAAATGAAGACGCAATATCTAACACTATCTCATATTATGTGCTCTTCTGTAAATCTTTTAGAGACTTTTTAATACTAGTATAATAGTTATTAGAAATTACTGCTTGAATTAGTATATGTCCAAGATTTCTTTCTTTTCTTTTGGGATATCAAACACGATATTCTCTAATTCGTAATATACTAGTGCTAATTGATCTAATATTTTATATAACAATTTTTCGATTTGATGAAATTTCTTAAACTTACATTTGATATGGATAAGGTTTAGCAATTAATCAAGATACTTAAATAATAATATTAGCATCCTTTATCCAATTTAGATAATAATAAAGATATAAAATATAACTATAGAATAATTCTATATTTAAATCTTATAATTAAATATAATATAACTTTATAAGGATATTTTGATAATAAAATAGTAACAAAAAGATTTTAAATATCATTGCTATTATAAAGATATTGTTAAAAATATATTATTTATTAAATATAGTATTATCTTATTACTTCTAATTTCGATTCCTATAAATCTGAAAGAAGTCACAGCACAAAATGTTATTGATAATGAGATTTCATCCAATAATAACAATGACGTTGATGATGATAGTAATGATGAAGATAGTAATAACAAAGATAGTAATACCAATGTTGATGATGATAGTTCCAATCTAAATGAATTTGTAGCTAAACCTCTAGTACATGTATCTATAGAAGGAACAGAAATCAATGATAAGATTCGAGGAGGTACAGGGGATGATACCATATCAGGGGAAGAAGGAAACGATAATCTCCAAGGTCATGAGGGCAATGATGAGATTGATGGAGGCGAAGGAGAGGACATTATTGATGGAGGAGCTGGAGAAGATGAACTGAAAGGTGGAAAGGATAATGATGATATCAGAGGAGGGGAAGATGATGATGAGATTGATGGAGGCGAAGGAGAGGACATTATTGATGGAGGAGCTGGAGAAGATGAACTGAAAGGTGGAAAGGATAATGATGATATCAGAGGAGGGGAAGATGATGATGAGATTGATGGAGGCGAAGGAGAGGACATTATTGATGGAGGAGCTGGAGAAGATGAACTGAAAGGTGGAAAAGGAGCTGATCGATTTGTTTGTGATACAACAGACAAAATTATTGATTATAACTCTTTAGAAAATGATATTGTTGTTGGAAAATGTAAATATGAAGACAAAGGACTAATACCCAAACCAATACCAGATAAAGAATTGAAACCCAAACCAATACCAGATAAAGAACCATTATTTCCAAATTCACAAATTCCCGATAATCAAGATAATAACTTCAGGAGCTTTGCCTCCAAGGATTCAGTAGTTCCCGATAATAAAGATTCATCCTTTAAAAAATTTATATCAAAATTTATTGATATAAATATTCCAAATATATTAAGGTAAATCTAATTTTCAAAAATTTTAATTTCAGGAGAAATACATAAACAACTATATATAGTTTACATCGATAAGTAAAGATTCCATTCTATAATCATTGCATTTAACAAGTTTTATTTTTAAAAAAATGAGTGGAGGTTAATATGGATCTTTATCAAACCTTCACAGTACATCTCATTAGTCCAATTAACTAAATGAGAAAAGTTTTAAGTCATGAATAAAACTAATTCATATGGTTTATAAATATATCCACATTGTAGGAACTTCACCTAATAGTATTGATGATGCAGTTAGAGATGCAATTACTGAAGCTACAAAAACGGTCATTAATATAGAGTGGGCAGAGTTAGGAAGAGTTACATTTAGAATAATAGATAATCAACTTAAAGAATTTCAAGCTGAAGTAAAAATAGGATTTAAAATTGATTGTAAAGAATAATATATATATTTCTCTTTACTAAATTAACAAAAAACAATAATCGAATTTTATCTCTTTTATTTTAACATTATAGAATAATAATAATTTTTTAATTATCTTATTTAATTTACATTGATCATTATAAATAAAAATTCATTAATATAACCTATTTCTAATATAAAAATATATCAAAATATGAAAAAATACAGAAATTACTCTAGATCAGGTAATAATAGTCTACTAATGCGATTACTAGCATATGCTTTAACTACATTTATTATTCCATTTGTAATTAATATGGTAAGAAACAAACTAAATGATCAACAACTCCTTTTATGTGATAAATGTCATAGAAAATTAGAAGTAATTGATAAAGGTAATTTTTATTGCAAAAGTTGTAAAATAATTAAATTTGATAGCTAAACATAGACACATCTTTTCTGTTTCAAAAGAAGCAAGATGGTCTATAGTATAATCTACAGCAATTGATCTCATATAGTAATATTAATCTTTTATAATTTATCCAAAGTAATTTAGAATAATAGTAAAAGTGAATTTATCTATTTTTCTGTCATTTATTGACCATATGAATCAATAGACGCAGAAGAAGATGTATCTAAATTCTTTTATCCAACATCCTAATTACGATACTTTCTATTTCTTATTCTTATTACTTCATGATGGAGATATTTAGATAAACCATTTTACAGACAATTAAATTTGATATTATTTAGCAGTTTAATCTTACTATACCAATTAGCATAAAAATAATGTCCTTATTTTACTATCAGGTAATACATTTATATAGCACAGCTATTGAGCTTGTACTTTTACATGATATATCTTATTGATTGCTACCAATGTATCAAAAACAAGATTTGAAAAACGTACAGATTTGAAAATGATGCTAATGTAAAGGTAAATAATGCTACTTGTTTTAAATGTAGATCAGAGAAACACATCTGGTACAGGTAGCAAGATCTTCACAGAAGTAAAACATGGGCATCTGACTGGTTAAAAAGAGATACAGAGAAGAAGGAATAGAAGGATTAAAAAATAGAGCAAAGAGTGGTAGACCTCCGGATATATCAGAAGAAACAGTATATGAGATAAAAAATGAGTTAGCATCCAGCAAACAAGGATGGACTACTAAGAGCCTATCCGAAAACTCCTCCTCTCTTATATGTTATCCAAGCACACGCAAAATGTATATTGCAATATAGTTATCTTCCTTCTTTTCCCATCTAATCAATAACCGCCTGAATCTATTCATCCATGAGTGTGTCTCTCTCAACTACCCATCTTCTTGCTCTATATTTTGGTATCCTTCTTCTCTTCTTTTTGTTACCATTATTGTATTCTTCTCCTCCTCTCTTGCAAATATGCATGGTATAACCATATTCCTCAAGTAACTCGTATACTTCAGGATAGTCATAACCCTTGTCAAGACAGATGTGTTGTTGTTGAATATCTGTTATAGATGATGATGATGGTCTGCAAACCACTATACTCTGAAGAGTTGCTTTTGTCATCTTCATATCATGTCTGTTAGCACCATCTACAGTAATTCCAAGAGGAATGCCCTGACCATCTACAAGAAGGCTACGTTTGGAACCTGATTTACTTCTGTCTGTGCAATTTGGTCCTGTACCTTTTTTCCCCCAAGAGGTGCTTTTGTTATTGCACCATCCATTGACTGCCATTTCCAGTTGATACCAACTTTTTTATCATATATTTTTAGACCATCAATCCACATACGTTTGAATACGCCATCTTGTCTCCATTCCTGAAACCTGTCATGTACAGGACTGGATGCACCAAGACTTCGTGGTAATGCTTTCCACTGACATCCAGTACGTGTAATGTAGAAGATAGCATTCATTGCCTTTCTATCATCCATTCTAGGACGACCGCTTTTCTTCTTATTTCTTTTTGTCTTTGGTAAAAGAAGAACAATCCTGTTCCATAATGCGTCTGGTATTTCATATGATGAATCAATTCCAGAAGTTATAGATATCAAATAAATATCTCATAAAGTTTAAGATACTAAATAGATTTAGCTTTGTCTAATGAGTCTGTTATACCATAACTAAAATACTGTAAACTACTTTTCGGATAGGCTCTAAACAGGTAGAAGATCTGATTGTAAAAAAGAGTGGTGGAATAAGATACCATTATACCCACATTTACAGACTAATGCACAAGTGGGGATTCAAGCAAAAAGTACCTAGAAAGGTACATGTAAATACTGCATCCAAACAAGAGAAAGAAGATTTTAAAAAAGAACAAGAGAGATACTGGATAATCTAAAAGATGAATTTACTGCTATATCCATAGACGAATCATTCTTCTTCTATGATTCACTTGTCCGGAAAGTATGGATAAAGAAGGATGAAAGACCTGTTGTAAGAATTACTGGATCTCATCAAGAATCAGTCTTGTTTGGTGCTACTAGCTTGGAAGGAAAGCAATTGTTTAGACAGTATGACTGGTTTAATGCAACCACATTTTTAGACTATCTAAAACAGATACATAGAAAATTTCCAAAATGCTATCTATTCCTTGATAAGGCAAAACAGCACTATAAATCAAAAAAGGTACTGCAATATTTTGATAAACACAAAAAAGATCTGATTCCAGTATATCTTCCAACAGCATCTCCAGAATTTATGGTACTGGAAGAAGTATGGCATATAGCCAAGAATGATCTTCTTGTTCTACAGTATTATTCATCATTTACAGATTTCAGAAATAAAATATCTCAATATTTCAGAACAAAAAGATTTCATCTTGATATGAGGAACTACTTGTTAGAAGGTGTCAGCTAACATATGCTAAGTGGTATAAAGAAAATCAATTATAGAGCAGTTGGATGGTAATGTTTTATATATTGGAACTTTTAACCAAAATTTATTAAAGAGAATTACAAACAATTTAATCAAAAAATGGATTTTAGGATATCCAGATCTTTTATAAATGCAACTAGTGGAAAACAAAGTATATTATTGAAAAAATAATTGACAAAGAACATGAAGTCATATATAAATCTATATATATTAGACATAATTAGATTATTTTATTTATATGACCATAGTAATCCTAAGACATTTCCTATGAAATAATTTATGATTTTATATTATAAGTTTCTTTTTCTGTATTGTATATAATAAAAAAGTTTTATTTTAATTTTAATTTGAAATATTGATACGTTACTATCACCTTAATTTAGAAATAAAAATATAGAGAATTGTTATAATTTCGAATCTACCTAATATCATATTAATAGACAAAATAAGTTTTGATATAATATCTAGGTTCATGGTGGTCATTCCAACTGTAAGGCCAGTATTTGAAAGAGTTGATGAAGCTTCAAATAATGCATCTATAAAATCACTTTTAGTAAGATAAGAAATAGCAATTGCACTTGCAAAAGAAAATAATATAAATAAAACAATTACGAAAACTGCTTCTCTAAAAGCTTTATCAGAAAATATTAATAGTCTTTGATTAAAAATGTATAATGGATGATGTTTTTCAGATTTTATAGAATGTTTTTTTGAGAACAATGGCTTTTGATCATTTTTATTTTTATGAAATTGAATTGCAGTAGATGAAATTGATAATGGTGTATAAGCATCTGAACTTGATAAAAATTTTGATTTATCTTTTATTTTTTGGAAAATTAACAATAGTCTAGCAATCTTTATTCCACTAGCAGTTGAAAATGCAGTTCCTCCTATAAGCATAATAATGATAAGAATAATTTTTCCTCCAAATGATAAAGAAGACAGATCAATAAATTGAAAACCGGTAGTTGTAGATGCACTTATCACTTGAAATAGGGAATTAAACCAATTATTTATAGAAATAGTTGGGTCTATTATTATAAAAAGAAAAGCAAAAATTAGGATAGAGCAAAGAAAAACAATTATTTCTATACTTAATCTTTTTGTTTTTTTTACCTCTTTCCTTAAAATCCCATAATAAAAACCAAATGGTAATGCAGCTATTATCATTCCTGCCATAATTACTATTAGTTGATAAAAATTAATTGAACTAAAAATATCAGAAACAGGTGTAAAACCTCCTGTGGCAAAAGTGGCAAATGACAAAGACACTGAATCAAGCAATTCAATATTACCAAGAAAAAATAATAATAAGATAAGAATGGATGTATAAAATACAAAGATTATACTAATAGTAGACAATAATTGTTTGAACTTTTGCATTGTACTTCCCATCACATTTCTCATTGCAGCCAATCTTGTTTCAGGATAATATAAAGCCATTATCAGATATACAAAACTTAATCCGCCCACCCATTGAGTGTAAGAACGATAAAATACGAAGCTTTCTGGAAGTGATTCTGGCTGTTCTATAATAGAAATACCTGTAGTTGTGAAACCAGAAGAACTTTCCAAGAATGCATTTACAAAAAGAGATAAATAATCATGAGAAGATTCAAAGGGATTGATATAGATATAAGGCAAACACCCATAAAGACTTAGTAGTATAAAACAGGATACAACAACAATAGACGATTGTTTTAGATTAAGCGGGCTCTTTTCCCCTAACGTATTCATAATATAGCCTGTTAAAGATATTGAAATAACTGCAAGGTAAATTGCTGCTGCAGATTCTAATTCATTTAAGATTGTTCCAAGTATTGCAGGAACAATCATTAAGATTCCAGCAAATTGCATAATAAAACCTAGATTTCCAAAAATTGGTTTGTAAGTTTCTTTTATTGTTACTCTATAACTTGTGAAAGTTTTTTCGATAACTGAATTTCGAATTGCTTCTGCTAGAGATTTTTGTGTAACAATTCCTATAATTTTTTGATCATATTTATGATGAGAATCAATTATTGGAACCCTTTTAATTTTATAAATTCTCATTAATTCTATTGCTTGTTTTACAGTTGATGTACTATTCAAGGTCATAATTGGAGAAGTCATTATAGATTTTAGAAAAATCAAATCTGAGTCATCTCCTTTGATTACCACTTTTTCCAGAATGTCACTATCAGTCACTATACCAACAGGCTTTCCATGAGAACCAACAATGATTGTCTCAATATGTTTTGGTTGAGCAAGTTTTACTGCTTCAGCCACAGAAACATTTTCATCAACCATTACAAATTGTTTACTAAGGTATAACGATACAGAGCGTTCTAATGGTTCAACCATAGATTATCTTCAGGACTTTTTTTTAAATACAATAATAACTATTAAAAATGTTATGCTAAGATGAAAAAAAGTTTAAAAATTCTTTATCAGCAAGGATATAATTAAACTGAGTTAAATTCATTTTTATCTTAGGAAATAATTAAATTCAACTAATTACTAATGAAATATTTTTAATGGCAATTTATTATAATTGATATGTCACAATTTTTTTATTTTATCTAATAAAACTAAAAGGTAATACCTAAACATTTGAAACAAAAAGTACATAATAATGATTGTTATCTTATGCGTGGTTTGTGCGTGAGATCAATCCATTAGAATTGGCTACAAACAGTCAGAAAAGTAGGTTATATTTTCAGCAGGGTAGATGGAGTGGAAAAAGAAAATGTCCTAGATGTAACTACAGGTACATAAATCATTTATCATCATGTGAGAAAAGAAGGAGGAGATATTCATGTAAACGGTGTAGGTATGTTTTTAGTGATTTCACATGTACCTATTTGGCAAGGTTAAAAATCTCGTTTGATATTATATCTCATTTGTTATATCTATTTGTACTTGGTGTTCCTGCTTACAGAATACGATGGTATGTATCTATTAATTTAGCAACAATTGAACGTACATTTAGAATATTCAGGCAAGCAATCTATGATTCGCTTATACTGGAAATACAGAATCTGAAACTATCTGGAGAAATAGAAATTGATGAGGCATTATTTGGAGGTCATCATAAAGGAGGGAAGCGTGGATGGGGTTCTATTGAGCACAAAAATCTAGTTTTCGGTATCTACAAAAGGAATGGAATTGTTATTACATTTCCAGTGTCTGACAGAAAACATGAAACATTGATTCCTCTGATACAACAGCACACAAGAAAAGGATCACTATATTATACAGATGATCATACTGCTTATGCAACATTGAGTTTAATTGGAAAACATAACTCGATTTCTCATGGTAACAAGGAATATGTAAGAGAAGATACTCATATTAATGGAATAGAAGGATTCTGGAGTTATGCCAAGACATGGCTGTATATTTATCGAGGTGTACCTAGACAATATTTTCATTTATATCTAAAGGAGATTGAATTCAGATTTAATAACCGACATATGGATTTGTATCCAATTATGTCAAAAATGCTTGTAAAAACTGTTTCAAATCTTTAGGTATTACCTAAGTTAAAAGCCATAACCCTCTAGTAGCCGCAAGGATTTATAGAATGATATGGCAGGTGTGGATATATGCTGTCAGTAAGTCTTTGTTGTCTTTTCTGATTGGTAAGCCAATGCATGATAGTTGAAGTGTAAAGATTGTTATTAAATAGATGCCAAGACAACAATTTACTCGTTTATCTCAACACCTATACAGTTTACACTGTATAATAGTGTATCCTATAAAATATATAATACTTTGAGACAATTTATTGGTAAAAGAAGTCATGGCATTCTAAAAGTAGCATCAAGAATAGTCTATAGAAGGCTATGACGATGTATTCTGAATCTATGTTTATATATTTTTGAGTGAATTCACATTGCTTGTTATTATAATATTGAATGTTAACAAACTATTTCTACAAGTAAGAAATTAACAATATTTAGTTTAGTCTATTACATTAGAATAATCAAGATATTGAACAAAGAAATCAAAAAAAAAACAAAAGTTATTTTTATTTTATCTTCTACAAGTCATTAGTTAAACCAATATTTTTATATTATTTGACTCAACAACAGAGAAAAAAAGTTAATCATCATCATCATCATGTAGTTTTCTTATAAAAAAAGTTCTAATTTATTATAATTTATAAATTGGATTAGACAAAAACAAATTTAGTTGTTAATAATATGACAAATCTAAAAGAAGAAAATAAAAAACAAAGTAGTAATATAAAAGAAGGAACAGAGATAATTTGCAGACCAACAAAAACAACAGATAGAAAATATAACATCTACTATTTCAGAAATAACACAGCCAGTTACAGAGGTATTTTTAGACGAAGAAAAACAACAGATAGAAAATATAACATCTACTATTTCAGAAACAACAGACCAAGTTACAGAAAATATCAATGAATATCAAGAGAAAAACAAAGAAATTCTTGATAAAAGTATCGATACAGCAAACAAATATCAACAAGAGAGTATTAACACAATTCAATCTTTCTCAAACAACTATATTAACACAATTCAATCTTTCTCAAACAACTATATTGAATTACAAAAGAATCTTCTTAATACTTTTCACTCAGTAGGTTCAAAATTTTTAGATGATGCTTTAGATAAATCTTATTGGAATAATTTTATTTATCCAGAACGATATACCGATATTTATAATAAAACTAACCAAAATATTACAGATAAGACAGTAAATGCTACACGAAGATTAAATGAATTTGTATTGGGATCTACAGAAACCTTTAACAAATCAATAGAAATTGCAGAAAAATACTATAATGAGTCTGTTCAGAACACCTTTAACAAATCAATAGAAATTGCAGAAAAATACTATAATGAGTCTACTCAAAACTACTTTAACTTTGTAAAAAAGATTGGAAAATCTTTTTCCAACCAATAAAATATTTTTTTCTTCTAATAATTTAATTTAATCATCTATCTAATGTCCATCCTTTTTTCCTTTCTCTTTAGTAGATTTAGATTTTGTCATCGTCGTATGAAATAGATTTTGCAACTGATCCTAATGCTGTGTTTTAAATATATTAGACACCTTTAAATTATAAACAATATCCTCTCTTTAAGTTTCTTTTAGTGAAATTTATTAATAGAATTATATGAAGCCATAAGAGACTCTGGACGATTATAGATTCATCTAAAATAGATGACAAAGAGAAAATGAAGACAATTAATTTGATTTGGCAGTGTTACTTGATTTGAAATGATTAAATCAGAGCCTGAATTAATTAATAATAAAAGGTACATAAAAGATCTTAGCATGTATGATACATAAGTAGAGAATTTTTATTTATTTTATACTGAAATCTTATAATATAATTAATTAACTAAAAACTTTTTATATAAACTATTATTATGGATTAGAATG
The DNA here is from genome assembly GCA_963840085.1 of uncultured Nitrososphaerales archaeon. Classification (GTDB taxonomy): domain Archaea; phylum Thermoproteota; class Nitrososphaeria; order Nitrososphaerales; family Nitrososphaeraceae; genus TH1177. The sequence continues at coordinate 3,040 of CAWIYT010000260.1, read as the reverse complement.
TCAACTGTTACCGATAAAAAATTTGAATTTCCAGGAAGTATTTTACATTTTTCACCAAGATTGAAATTTACTATTCTTCATATGTATTTAAAGATAAATCCAAATTTTGAAAAAAAACAACTTTTAAATTGTCAACAAAAATTAAAGATTAAAGCTTTACAGGATATCAAAGAAATTATACTAGATATTGCAGAATTAAAGATCAATAAAGTCTTATCAGATACTGTTCAAATAGAAGAAGAGTATGATATTTCTCAACAAGAGGATAAACTTGTAATAAAATTTAACAATATAGTTAAAGAAAAAACTGAATTTGAAGTTGAAATAGACTATTCTTGCGGATATTATTCTAATAAAGATAAAAAAGAAGGCTCTTATTATAATAGTCCTAGAAGCGGATTTCATTTTATTGTTCCAGATCAATTAGATCAATCTTCTTCTGCATTTCAATCCTGGACTCAAGGTGAAACGATGGAGTCAAGGTACTGGTTTCCATGTATTGATGATCCACAAGTAAAATTTACAAGAGAAATAGAAGTTGTAGCTCCAGATGATGAATACTATGTAATTTCAAATGGAACCTATGAAAGAAATGGAAATATATGGAAGTGGAATGAATCAGCTCCTAATCCAGCTTATCTTACATCGATTGTAATTGGAAAATTCTCGAAACAAGAAGAAGACTTTAACGGAAAAGTGTCTCTTGAATATTATTGGCCTACAAATATACCTAAAAATTATTATCCAATGTTAACATTTCGCGAAACTCCACAAATTATAAAATTCTTTGAAAATTATTTGGAAACAAAATATCCATATGAAAAATATTGGCAAATTGCAGTAGATAAGTTTGAATTTGGTGGAATGGAAAATACAAACTGTACAACATTTACAAGTGATATTTTACATGACGAGAGAGCATCATTAGATTATTCTCGAGATATCATTATAGTAGCCCATGAATTGGCACATCAATGGTTTGGAGATTTAATAACCTGTAAAGACTGGCCACATATTTGGCTTAACGAAGGCTTTGCTAGTTATTTTGAACTGTTATATTGGAAACATAAATACATAAATAAATACAATAATAAAAAAACAAATAATGAATTCTTATATAAAATAATTCACACGATTGAAGATTATTTTGATGAAGCAAACAGTTTGTATAAAAGACCTATCGTAACAAACCTTTACAAACATCCAGATGAATTGTTTGATAGTCATTCCTATGAAAAAGGAGCACTGGTATTATACATGCTTAGTAATTTAATGGGTGAAGAGAATTTTAAAAAAGCGATAAAAAAATATTTAGATACATATAGAGAAAGTATTGCCACAACTGAAAATTTTCAAAAAGTTTGTGAAGATATTTATGGAGAGGACTTGCAACAATTTTTCAAACAATGGTTGTATACAGCTGGTCATCCAGAACTAGAAATACAATTTTCTTTAATAGAGGAAAAAAATCATGAAGAAAAACAAATTAAAAAAATTAAAAGTAAAATTAAGCAAGTACAAAAAAATGAATTTGAATTTAGTTTCCCGCTAGAAGTGAGAATAGTTTGTTGTGATAAAAATGATGAAACAAAAATAATAATAAATGATATTGAAAAAATAGAAATTAGCAAAAAAGATACTGACTATACATTTAAAAAAGAAATACCTCTTGACGCAATAATTAAATGGATATCTATTGATCCTCAATTAAAGATTCTCAAAGAAATAAAATCAATTACTATAGTTAACCAAGATGAAAAGTTCAATTTAATTGATATATTAAATAATCAACTACTAGAAAATGATGGTATTACAACCATTTCAGAGAAAATTGCTTCTCTTCATTTATTGAAAGATTGTTATAGTAAAAAAACAGTTGAATTGCTTAAAAACGTTATTCTGACTGATCCATTCTATGGTGTAGGGGTAGAAGCAGCTAATGTTCTTGGTTCATATCATGATAAAAAGAATTATGTAAAGGATAATGATGCGTATGATGCCTTAGAAAACTGCATTACAAATAGCAATTTTTTAAAATTTGCTCCCCAAACCAAAAGGGCCGTAATAATCAATATTGGATTATTTGAAAGAGAAAAAATATTAGAAGTAAAAAATGAAAATAGTGTACCATTACTTGTATCTTTATTAGATGATAAAAGTTATTTTGTAGAAAATGCAGCAGCAACTGCAATAGGTAAATCTATCAAACATATTCCTAATGGAAATCCTATAAAAGAAGAAATGATACAAGTATTAAAAGATAAAGTTGTTAATTCTATCACATTTCAAGATCAGCTAGCTCAAGGTGCAATTAATGGTTTAAGAGAATTAGCAAATGATGAAAATGTAGATCTTGTTCAGGATATTGCAGAATTATTAATTCGTAAAAGCAGTAAATTTGATTCTAAATCAAATGATATTGCTAATAGATATTTTATAAGGTCTGCTGCAACCCTTGCTTTGGGTAAATTTTTAGTAACCCAAAATGAACAAGTATTGAATGACAAAGTCAAGAAAGAAAAGATAGATAAAACTAATAAAAGTATACTTAATCATCTATTGACGTTATTGAAAGATGAAAGACGAAGAGTCAAAATTAATGCTTGTACCGCTTTGGCTGATAAAGATGCAAAAGTAACAGAACCAAATGAACGCATAACAAAAAGCATAGAGGCAATACAATCAATTGCGGAAGAAGATGTAGATGGCTTTGTAAGAAGAAACGCTGAAGTAAACCTAAATTTGATAAGAGAATGGCTAAAAGAATGGACAGATAAACCCCCAACATTGGAAATTAAAATTCGCAAAGAAGTAGTAGAAGAAGTAGGAGTTAGCAAAATGAAGGAGAGAAGAAGAAGAAGAAATAAGAAAAGATGAAAGCAAAGAAGAAAAGGAAGTAATAGAAGAAAACGATAGAAAGTATGAGGAAATACAAAGAGCAGCAAGAAAAGAAAGACTAGAATATTAAAAGCTATGAAGGTAAAATTAATTAATCAGTTAATTTTTATATTCTAATTAAATTAAATAACCTATATTAAAT
>CAWIYT010000259.1:0-9368 GCA_963840085.1 uncultured Nitrososphaerales archaeon | reverse complement strand
ACAAAGAAATTGCATTTAGAATATGTCTAGGAATATTCTCTGAACATAGAGTATCTAATTAATGAAAGGATATAATAAATCTCTGAATATTTTAAAATTAGGATAATTTCTAATCATAGATTGAATATCAATACTTAAAAAAGTAGGCAATTTTATAATATAAAATAATCCTATATCGGTTAAAGAGTAAGATTTTTTATTATGAGGATTCTTTTTCTTTATCAAGCTTAATTAATTTTAATTTACAAAGTTTCTTTAAAATATTTTTAGTTTGTCTATATGCATATATCAAATGTAACATCTCCTTTTTCATCCAGCATTTTTTTATCATGTTCAATATCATATGCAGAATAATGTGGATTAAAACAAAAGAAAGTAAATATGATTCTTGGTTTTTACTTAGTCTGATATTTTGTATAATATTAACAATATTTTCAAAGTATTTGTAATCTTTGAGTAATATTTAAGATAATAGGGATTCAATATGACCATATTTTTCCCTGATTTGTTATATATATTTTAAACATATTATAATATATGAAAGAAAAAAACAATAATGAAAAAAACGAAAATCAAGAATTTTCAAAAGAGTTAGAATATCGAAAAGTACAAGGTTTAGTTGGAGAACAATCTTTTTCTATAGTTCTTCCAAAAACATATGCTGTTAATCTGGGCATTCAGAAAGGGAACTTTGTAAAAGTTTTCCAAGATGATAAGAAAATTATTATCGAAAAAGCATGAGTTTTGATGAAAAACAAATTATTATAAAATTATTAATGGTGTCTTAAAATGAGTAAATCAACAAATTCAATTGATTACCGCATAAATCATCCTTCCGTAAATGGGATAATTGCAGATTTAAAAATGATGGTAGAAATTCTAAGTTTAAAATTTACAAAATTGAGAGAAATTATTCAAGAATTGGCACGAAGACTAGATGAGGAACAGATATGTAAACAAGAGAATATTTGTCAAACTATCAAAGAAATATTAAAGGAGAAGATAGCTGAAGGTAAAATTTCAGAAAGATATATTGAAAGTTGTTTGCCAACAGAATACAAAAGGAAACACATTAGGAAAAAAATTATTGAAAGCGAAATTTGTTCGGTTTCACATAATAAAAACGCATCTTTAATTCAAAAAGATGAGTCAAATAATGACTCTGAATATATCAATTTAGAAAATAGACATAGTGAACCACAATTTAATAATAAACTAACAAAGAATCCTCCAAAACTTCATGATACAGAATTTGAGGGTTGTAGGCTATGCAAAGATGTAGTAGCTGAAAATAAAGAGCTGAGGGAAATAGCTAAGAAAAATATCATGTTTCTTTCAGCTGAGAGGTTAAACAATGGAATTAAAATATCAAAAAATAAGGCTAAAGAGATTGAGGATGTGAGCAAAAGATGTAAAGATTTTATATATTTAATATTTGATATTGGAGGTAACATAATTAAAATAAAAGCTGATATAGAAATAGACAAAGAGATACAGGAAAATATCATCCAAGCAAATACTCTGAAATAGAGATTTGAATGACAATGACACATAACATATATTTTTCCTTCATGCTGCGTGAAAATTTCTATTGAAAGATTTAGAATTTGTAATCTGAGCATATAAAAAAAATTGATTAATAATCTATCTGAAGCAAAAAATAGACCAATTGATGTATTTGAAAATAGACCAATTGAACAATTAGTCCATAGTTATGGACAAGGAAAATGGATTTCAAATAAAGAATTGGAAGAACTTGCAATTGAAAAATATAAAATAAATGGAAAAGGCATAACATTTGATGATTTAATTGAAAAATTTCATTGTACAAAGAAAAAAGGCTCAACTTAGATTAAAGAATGCATGTATAGAAAAATGTTAAAAATGGCAAAAAATCCTCAGTTTTATTTAGGTTAGACAATGAGAGAACTAATCCACAACAATATTTTCCTCGTGTATAAAAGCAACAATTATTGAAAATAGAAAGAGAAAAATAGACTAATTGACCCTACGGGGGTTAGCTTATTTCAACACCCATATTTTGAAAAACTAAAGGCACGATATGTATCTGAATTACTAAGCCTTTTACAAAATCAACCTATATGTATTCATAAACCAAGTCTTAAATTAAATATTGATAAAAACTACTATGATGAAATAAATATAGAACGAATTACTGAAGGAAATAAATCCAAATCTCATGAAGCAAATATTGGTTCTAGAAATGTCAAGTATCAAGTCTATCCTGATGGTACTGTTATGATATACATTTCATGTTCTAATACTCCATTTAAGCTTGAAGTTGAGGAAGATGTAAGTTCTTTTTTTGCATTCTTGGGTCAGGTAAAAGACCGATTGATTTCACTTTCTAAGTGATTTCTCTGAATCAGCAATTCCACCTATAATGGATTGGATACTTGTGCAATGTGATTTGAATAAAGATATAGGCATCAACATTATCGAACAATTAAGTATTCCGAATCTTCAGCTACGTATCCATGATAGGATTTTTAGATTGTATGTAAAAAGTATAGATGGAAGCTCATATTACAGAATAGAAGAATCTAAACAAGTTAATCAAGAAGTCAGATTTGCCATACCTGAAATCATGACTAACTATAATACACCAAATCATGGTGATTATGATCGTGTAAATTTCATTATATTCAATAGTAATTAGCAAAAGAATTGGTTCCGTTGAATTTTGCGTGGTAATAAGTCTGGATATTGTAATAGGAAAGATTTAAAATTCTCAAATGCAAGCCACACATCATGTCATACCACGCTTCTGATATTTGTGGAATTAAGAAGTTGGCATAGTTGGTATTTGCGTAATAAATCTTTTAATACTAATAAACTTTAGAATAGTTAATATTTTTATTCAAATGGTTCCAATGTTTATCAGTCGGTAGAATTAGATGGAAAAAATCGCCAATTTTCGTCATCATTTCTATTCGTTATAGTGAGAATATAATAAGATATTAACAAAACCGAACCTGAAAATCCAAGAACTATTGGAACAATATAAGGAGAAGTGGTTGAAAGGTCAAATTTCAAAACTTTATCAGAAAAATAATCCAGAAAAGGTATTAAAATAAAAGAGACAATAGAACTAATTATTGCACCAACACCAATCCATTTTAGTTTCGAAATTGTATTTTCTTTAGCCATTCAGCAAATTCTAATTAACACGTGAATGACATATATGTCAAAGCTAAAATTTTAGTTTGAATGTTGTATATAGCTGTTTGCACTTTTATGAATTAGGTCTTAAAAGTTAGAATTGATTATTTGTAGATTAGTAATAAGCAATATAAAATTAATATATTATCATTATAAAGGAGAAAAAAGAAAAAATGAGAACAGCAGTAAAAGGGATTATAATTACAATACCTATAGTAATACTTGCATCTCTTATCTTCGTCTATTTAATCTCTCTATCATATGTTTCAAGTGAAGAAATAGATAAACAAGTAGAGAATTTGCAAACTAAATACAGACAAGATTTTAGTGAGGAAATAAGGGAACATCCAGCATACAGAGTAATAAGTAAAGTTTTAGGAGAACCTAACGTAAAAGAGATGTATAGAGACTATCTTGAAGCATTGAATTATGGAAATAAAGAGGATGCAGATAGAACGTATGAGAGATTTAAGAACTATGTTGAAACAAGAGCAGAAACTAACTTCAGACAAGAATATCCTTTAGAACCTTTTGCAGGTAATCTAGGTGAATTGATTTTTGGAAAGCAATAAAAAACTAAGTAAATAATATTTTTTATCCCTAGTTAAGGCTACAATTTGAGAATAAAAATTTTGGAGAGATTACGATTCTGCTACATTCAACAATAACCTTAGTGCAAATGTGTTTGTAAATATTGGCTAATCAAAATTAACTAATGGTATTATTCTATAATAATAAACAATTTTTTCATTAGGTTATTCATAGGTTTGAAATTTTAATTATACATTATCTATTTCATTTTTTTATCAATGTTCTTATTAATATAATAGTTATTGTCTTCTAATATGATTAAGATGTCACTATTCATAATAATAATGATAATCATTTCATTTGCTATATTACCAATGATAAATGTTGAAGGAGGAGAGAAATATAATTTACCTGAAAAAGCATGTCCTAATTATGGCGGAGAATGGAATGATAAAAAAGAGATATGTAAAATTGAGGACGATGAAGAAAAAGCAGCTTATGAAGACTATGTATGCGAGGAGCCAGAAGATTCTGATAGATATCCAAAAATATGTAAACCATGGTTATTTGAAGATTAAAATAAAAAAATATTTTTTTTATATATTTAATAATATATCTCTTTTATCAACCGAAACTTTACTTTATTGTTTTTTGCAACTATCAACCGAAGAGTTTACAAAGCCAGCAAGAAACAAAATTGCTATATTATCATTATAAAGGAGAAAAAAAGAAAAAATAAAGGAGGGATTGTAATACGGCTTATTGCAATTATGGAAAGATTTTTATCCAAAATTTAAGAGCGACCATATTTGATATATATGACGTTTTATAAAGTAAAATAATGGATAAAAATCCGGTTATGTCGGATACCTATATACCACCTACAGATGCAGAAATGACTGAACTAATCATGGTTAGAGTGACCCCATTTGAGAAAGAATTCTTTGAAATGTTTACATCAATATTGTCAGAACTTGATGTTGATGGAAAAGGTACTAAAGTAATAAAGAATAATTCACTATCAGATTTGGTACGTATGAGTCTCTCATTAGCATCTAATTCTTTTATGTATAACATTTTCCCAGACTCTCGTGTGATGAATAGATTTATGAGTAATAAGACAAAGAACGAGTTTCTCTCTTTCCGTAAAAAATACATGAATATTTCTAATAATTCTCATCGTAATATTCCAAAAAATATTAAAATATTAAGTTCTAATAATAATAGCTAAATAGCATGTAATATTGGAAGTTCCCTCTACATACAGAATTCCATTGAGGTTTTTAGGTTTTAATAATCGTATATTTAGGTATTATTTTAAAAAAAAGAATTTATTGGTGAATTTCCTTTTCTAAAGCCTCTTTTAACATATCTATATGTTTATGGCGGTCATTCTTTATTGTTTTCCAAAGTTCTACCAAATCAGATTTATTAGCACTTTCTGCATCACGAATATATTTATCAATTGTATCATAAAGGAAATCAGCATCTCTTCCTAAAGCAGACAATATATTGTATGTAGAATTATTTAAGCCAGTTTTTTCATTTTCACTCATAACGAATGTATGAACTTCAAAATATAAATAACTTATAACAAAATTTTAATTAATTCAAAATATGACCATTTTAAAAAATGGATTAATGTAATAGTCAATGTAATCACAATCGGATTGAAATACTTATTTTATTTCATTATAAGTTCTTAAGAATAAAAGTAACACAATATAGTAATATCTCTACAATATACTCATATTATAGAACCACTATCGGTATTATATATTTTAAATAAATTAATCGATGTTGTATAACATAAAATTTAAAAATAATTTGAAATTTATTATGGAATCATCTATTTAATTAAAGGTATATCATTGTCAGCTTGAGGTGAAGTATTGTTTGTTTCAATTGACTTGTCTATTTGTTCAGTTGTAATTAAAGAATCCTCAATTTCTGATGTTTCATTTTGAGCAAAAGTAATTTCAGAATGTAAAGGTAGTATCCATATGGAGAGAATTATAATTAAAGTAATAATAAAATAGATTTGTTTCATTAAATTCTATTGATAATAAGTCTTTTTAAATATTTTCATTTGGAAAAAAAATCTAAATCAAAGTTTGTTGCATATTTATAATAGACTCTTCTTTTTGCACCGCTATCCTCATTTTTTCATTATATGAATAATCTAGAACTAAATTGATAAAATTATCTCAAATTATTAAATATTATATTATAGTTTCAAATAACAATAGTATTGGAATCATTCAACAATAACGATAATTATATCTTATTGGTGGAGGATGAAAAAGATATTCTTGAATTATTTACAGAATATTTATCATCCAATGGATTCAATATAGTATCATTTCAAAATCCTAAGGCAGCATTGAATTATTTTTATCAAAATCAAAGTAATTGTTCTATAGTTATAACTGATTATAGAATGCCTCAAATGTCTGGAATAGATTTGATAAAAGAAATGAGAGAGAAAGATACCAATTGCAAAATAAAAACCATAATCATTAGTGCTTTTATAAAAGATAACCTTCCTTATGATAAATCATACATTACGATGATAGATAAAATATTAGAAAAGCCTGTTTATCTTGATAGATTGAAAAAAGAAATTCAAGAATTAATTTCAACAATCGATATTCAGCAAAAAGCCAAATAGTAATAAAATAAATTAATATTGAATAATTCAAAATGTCAATTTTTATTATCAGATGAGATAACATTGTAATTGTATCTAATCCTAATAAATAATATTGCTTACTTATTTGAAGTGAGTTCATACGTTAAAGTCTAAAGCAAAAATATTGATAATAGATGATGATAAAGATATCACTGATTTATTTGCCACATATTTAGAAAGTAATGGTTATAATATCAATGCATATACCAATCCTCTTGCAGCCATAAATAACTTCAGAAAAAATAGTTACGATTTAATTTTACTTGATTTGAAAATGCCCACTATGGATGGAATGACAATATATCACAAAATTAAAGAAATTGATAATAATGTAATAGTTTGCTTTACTACTGCAGATATAAACTATATTAAACAATTACAAAAAGGCATAATCGATATTGAAAAAATTGTTTTATACAAACCAGTATTATTAAAAGACTTGAAAAATAAGATTGATTGGTTATTATCTCGTCAAGAGATAAATAGTAATAAACCAACAACTATGATGATTCTTTGAAATCAATCATTAGTAATGAGTTGTGGCTTATTTTTTTTCTTTAACCGATAAAGTAATTGTCAATATAATTCTAAATTAAGTTTCTAACAACAAAAGCTAAATAGAATGTAATAGAACCCTACTACATGGATGATTCCATTCTATTAGGTGAGTAATTGTCTTGAGTTCACCTATTTTTTATAATATTTTTATGTCAATAAATTTATTAATTTTCATATTGTTATAATAACATGTATTGTAATCATACAAATTATCTAACATTTAAAAAGATGTCTTTGTCAATAGTTTTCCTTTTTCAATACTAACCATACGTGAACTTTAAGTAAAAATTGTTAAAGAGTATGTTCTCTTTTTTAATATCAGTTATTTAAGTATAGAATTTATTTAATGTTTATTATTATAATAATATTTCTGTATTTAATTCTATAATTTTTTTATATATGTATAGTTTAAAATATTCTTATAAAATATAATTTAAGAAAAGATAAATAAAATGAAAAACTACAATAGTTTACTAGTTCTCGGAATTGTATCCATATCTTTACTAATTATATTAGGTGTTACACAAAGTTCAACAGCTCAACGTTATGATGATGACGACAAAGACCATGACAAAGACAAGTGGAATAGACATGATAATGATGATGACCATGACAAAGACAAGTGGAATAGACATGATATGATGATGATGACGACAAAGCTGACAAAGACAAGTGGAAGTGGAATGATGATGATAACGACCATGACAAAGACAAGTGGAAGTGGAATAGACATGATGATAACGACCATGACAAAGACAAGTGGAAGTGGAATAGACATGATGATAACGACCATCACCATGACCATGACAATTTCAAACTAACTGTCAGGCTAATCAGCGACGAAGAAAGACACATACCAGACTATAAAGTAAAAGTTAGTGGAGATACAAAATCAATAGATGGTGAAGAATTTGAAGATGATGGTAAATCAAGTGTAAAGTTCACCCTAAATGATGTGGATAATAAAGAGAAAGTATGCATTACTAATAAAAGGACTGATGATGAAACGTGTAAGAAATTCAATACCGATGGAGATGAAGGTACTGTTAAATTCGACATAGGTTAATTAAATAACCTTTTTTTCTTATTGTAACTTTCAATTTATTTCTTAATAACTCAACTTCATTTAAAATAAGTTCCAATAATAAATGCTAAATACAAGATACTACTATTTCTACAATAGGCTGTCCTTTTAAACCGCTATCGGTATAAATTTTCTACAAGTGAACTCTTGACTATATTATAACTAACCTTGTATCATTAGATTAATGATGTTAAATTAGTCTGTGATTATCTATTTCAAATTAATGTTTTTTTGAATAGATATCTGCAATCCTTAAAGGTTCTGGAATAAATTCAGATTTTTTGGTCAGTTTTTTAACAATATCAATTGATGTTTCTAAACTAATTTTATGTCCAACACTAATATAGATATCTTTTCTATTATTTTTAAGTCTATATCCTAGAATAGTTTTATTGAATTCTATGTAATTATTTTCTAATATTGACCCACATAGTAGATTCTTTGCAACTCCTATCGTTGGTTTGTCAATCATGAGACCTACGTAGGAAGCCAAACCACACTTTCGTGGATGTAAAATACCATGACCATCAATTAAGAGTACATCAAATAAATTTTTCAATAATCTTACAATTTTTAGCAAAGGTTCTCCTTCTCTCAACATAAAGAGTCCTGGAATGTAGGGATAGCTGATAATACTTTTTTCATTTACGATTTCAATAATTTCTAAGGTATTTTTATTAACTATCACAGCAGAACAAAAGGCATTTAAATCCTTATAAGATACATCTATACCACAAACATTACGAATGTTATTATTATTTAGATAATCATGAGTTATGACCTTCTTAGAAAATTCATTCTGTAATTCAATAATTTTAATATAATTTTCTTTCATTCTTTAAATTTGTCATATATTATAGATACTAGATTATTTATCGATATTTCATAAAAAGCTAAATACAATGAAATAGAATCCCACTATATGGAGGGAACTACTCCCGATGGACCCGTAGTTTTCTCGGGTTCACTATATTTGATAAATAATAATAATAAATTAAGTAAAAACCCTAGGAATCAATCCCTACTACTGTTTGTATAAATTAAATTTATTTTAGTCAGGAAGGAAAAAGAGCAAAATAACAAAAACAATAGAAGCCAATGTTGTCATAATCACAAGAATCTTTGTCTTCATGGTCGTAGTAATATTATTCAATTTATTATACAACAATTTAACCTTTTAACCATCTATGAAAATTTTTTATTTTTTGTTTTAATACAATTTACCTGTCCCTTCACGGATTATGAAAAGTATATAATCAATAGTATCCTCTTCTTCTCCGTACTTCCACGTTTCCTCTTTTAGTAGAGTTTTTTGCTTTT